>URWH01000006.1 GCA_900551515.1 uncultured Porphyromonadaceae bacterium | reverse complement strand
CTGGACGCCATCCGCGCCGCAGGCCATCCCACCGCTACCGCCATCATCGTGACCAACGGCGACGATCTGGGCGAGCTGAAGATGCTGGCAGAGGGCGACATCCTGGCCGGCACCCCGCTGTTCAAGTTCTGATTTCTGCACAGCAAAAGGCGTGCACTTCCGTTTGGAGGTGCACGCCTTTTTGATTTCCCGATCTTACTGGCCGCCCGGCTTGTAGTGCAGCACCCGCTCCGACACCAGCCCGTTGAAGAACTGGATGAAAACAATGATGACTCATCGCAGCGCACAAGCCGTTTCGGCCTCAATTTCGGCGCGGGCATCGAATATTTCGCCACGCCCACACTCCGTCTGGCGTTTGAAAGCAAATTCCTTCTGATGAAACAATACAGCGGGGGCTGGTTCAATGTTTCAATAGGCTATGTGTTCTGACGACACATCTGCCTCTTTCCGCAAAGAACCGGATCAGTCAGGCTTGTACGGCCTGATCAGTCCAGTTTGTAAAGATAGCGTTTGATTGAGCGCTTGGGCGTTTTTTCAAATTCTTCGCTCATGAGTTTGTGCCGGGTCACTTTTGAATAGGCCGGCACTTCTTTATTCAGCACCTCGATATTCTCAGCCATTACGGCATCAATGTCGGAAACGCTCATGCCCTCCTTGCCTGCGAGATCATAATCAGGATATATGAGAGCTACGAGCTTGCCGCCGTCGGATATCACGATCGATTCACTCACGTAAGGCAAGTTGTTGAGGATCTGCTCGATTTCCTCGGGATAGATATTCTGTCCCGAAGGTCCGAGAATCATATTTTTATCACGGCCGCGGAGGTAGATGAAATTGTCGGCGTCGATCACGCCGATATCACCGGTGCAAAGCCATCCGTTGTTGTCCATGCAAGCGGCTGTAGCCTCGGGATTCTTGAAATAGCCCTTCATCACATTGTCGCCTTTCACCCAGATCACGCCGGCTTTTGTTTCGGGATCCGGATTCTCGACACGGCCGATCATGCGGTCGACAATACGTCCGCATGAATTCTTGCGGGCTTCCTGCCAGGGAGCATAAGAAATAAGCGGAGCACATTCCGTCATGCCATAACCTACGGTGAACGGGAAATCGATCTTACGCAAGAACACTGCGACATCCTTATTCAGAGCGGCGCCGCCAATGATCATCTCCTGAAGATTGCCGCCGAACGTAGCCGTCAGCTGCTGCTTGATTCGTGAAAGAAGACGGTCGTCAACGAACGGCACATGCATCAATATCTTCATCAACGGCTTATCGAGAAGCGGGAACACCTTTGTCTTGATGATCTTTTCAATAATAAGAGGCACTGACACAATGAGCTTTGGCCTTACGCGGGCAAAAGCATCCATGATCACACGCGGCGAAGGCATGCGTGTGAGGAAATGGATGTGGCAACCCTTGACAAACGGATGCAGCAGTTCGACCACAAGACCATACATATGGGCAAGTGGAAGCATGCTCACTATGTTATCGCCCGGAACCAGAAACTTGATTCCGTCGATAGTGAACTGCACGTTCGACCACAGATTGCGGCAGGTGAGCATTACGCCTTTGGAAAAGCCGGTGGATCCCGACGTGTAGTTAATCATCATCACTTCATCCGGATCTGTCGGCACGACAACTTTAAAATCAGCCGACGTAAAACGCTCGGGAAATTTCTTGCCGAACAGCTCATTGAGTCTGTTGCGTGCATCAGTAAGCATTTCATCGCGTGAGATAAACAGGGAGAAGTTGTGGAGGTTGAAGGCGCCTATAAGATCAGCCATCGAATCCGAGTCGAGGTTCTCCCATATACTGTTATCCGTGAAAAGCAACTTCGACTCACTGTGATTGACCAAATGATGAATCGTGTCCGGTTTAAACTCATTGAGGATAGGCACGGCAACCGCTCCGTAAGTCAGGGCTCCCAGAAAAGCTACCGACCACTGGGCCGAATTACGCCCGCAGATGGCAATCTTGTCGCCCGGCTTCAGTCCGCAGCGTTCAAAGATTATGTGCAGCTTCGTGATTTTACGGGCCACGTCTTTATAATTATATGAAACGCCTTCGAAATCTGTCAGCGCGGGGAGTTCCCAATTCGATGTGATTGACTGGAGGATGTATTCGTTTAAGGTAGCTTTATTATCCATAATGAATGCCGGATTTTTTTATTTTCACCCGACAAAATTAATGAATAATCGTCAACCCTACATTATTTCGTGGGCAAAAACACACGATTTTCAAAAAGAAGTGAGTAAATTTGCATCCGGATTCATGAATCAAACCATTAACCAAAAATGAATAACACCTTATTTTTCGGATCTATCATGGCGCTTGCTGCAGCATCATGCGCCAATGCCACCCAACCCGCAAATTGCACTTTATCCGTCAATCTTTCACCGGACGACGACGGCATATATGTCTATCTTACCGACTACGACAGCGGTGCGAAAGTCGACAGCGCGCTTGTCGACAACGGTGTCGCAAAGTTTAATAAAAGTGTCACCACGCCATATTATGCACGTCTTCTTGTCGAAGGTCAGCGCATTGGCGATATCTTCATCGAGCCTGCTAAGATCAATGTCACTCCTGCCGAACGCAAGTTTGAAAGCAACGGCAGTCTCAACAGCTCTCTTGAAGAGATGCAGAACAAACTCGGCGCCATCGTGACTGAATTCCGCGCCCTCCCCCAGGATTCCACATCGGCCGAACGCGCCGAGATCCTCAGCAAACGCTACGACGCAATATTGGACTCTACGATGACGGCCAATATCGACAACGCTCTCGGCTATCTGCTCTTCATCTCAAACGCACAGAACTACGATCTCGCCGAACTCGACGCAGCCCTGGCAAAATATCCCAAGTTTAAGGATTCACAGCGTGTCAAAAGCATCCGTCAGCACCTTGTTGTCAAGGACGAAACATCGGTAGGTCATAAATATAAAGACTTTGCCATTACAAACGATGGCAAGACACAGAAGCTCAGCGATTTCCTCGGCAATGACCACTATACGCTCGTCGATTTCTGGGCCAGCTGGTGCGGACCCTGCATCCGCGAGATCAGTGTGATCAAGAAGCTCTATGAGAAATACAACGGCAAGGGCCTTAATTTCCTCGGCGTAGCTGTCTGGGACGAACCGCAGAACACGCAAAAAGCCATTGAAGATCACCAGATTCCCTGGGATGTCATCGTCAATGCGCAGACAATCCCCACCGATCTCTACGGCATTTCCGGCATCCCCTGCATTATCCTTATAGCTCCCGACGGCACGATCGTAAGCCGCGATCAGCAGGACGAGGATCTCGTACGTGATGTCGAGCAGGCCATGTCGGAATTCAACAAAGCAAACGAATGATAACAGGGCAAATCAACGCCCATATTTTCAAGAAGATAAGTCAATGATTGAAAAAATCAACAATCTTAAAGCTGAAATTGCTGCACTCACGGCATCGACCGATGCCGAAGTTGACGCGCTGCGCATCAAATATCTTAGTAAAAAAGGAGTGATTTCGTTGCTTTTCAACGATTTCCGCACCGTACCGGCCGATCAGAAAAAGACTATCGGTCAGGCACTTAATGAACTTAAGGCACTTGTCACCGAAAAAATCAACACGCTGCGAGAACGCCTCTCCGATTCCGACAGCGACGATGCCGCTGTCGATCTCTCACGCACTCCGGCCGTGATGCCTCTCGGTTCGCGCCATCCGCTGTCCATTGTCCGCAATGAAATAGTCTCGATTTTTTCACGCCTCGGCTTCACCGTTGCCGAAGGCCCCGAGATCGAGGACGACTGGCATGTGTTCTCGTCACTCAACTTCGCCGCCGACCATCCGGCCCGCGACATGCAGGACACATTCTTCATCAAGCGCAATCCCGATGTGCTTCTCCGCACCCACACCTCGTCGGTGCAGTCGCGCGTAATGGAGCACACACAGCCGCCTATCCGCATCATCTGCCCCGGACGTGTCTACCGCAATGAAGCCATCTCGGCCCGAGCCCACTGTTTCTTCCATCAGGTAGAGGCTCTCTATGTCGACAAAAACGTTTCGTTTGCCGACCTCAAGCAGACACTTCTCTATTTCGCGCGTGAGATGTTCGGACCTGAGACAAAGATCCGTCTGCGTCCGAGCTACTTCCCCTTCACCGAACCCTCGGCTGAAATGGACATCTCCTGCAACCTCTGCGGCGGAAAGGGATGCTCATTCTGCAAGCACACCGGCTGGGTGGAGATTCTCGGCTGCGGCATGGTTGACCCCAACGTGCTTGACGCTTGCGGCATCGACTCGAAAATCTACAGCGGTTTCGCCCTCGGCATGGGTATCGAGCGCATCACCAACCTGAAATATCAGGTGAAAGACCTGCGCATGTTCTCTGAAAACGACCGTCGTTTCCTCGAGCAGTTCCAGAGCGCTCTCTGATCATCAGCATCATGACCGGCCTGTTGGAATTAGCTCTTGTTGCCATCGGAGGTGCTGTTGGCTGCGTGGGCCGTTATGGAGCCGATCAGATCACTATCCTTCCCGATAAGACTTACAACACACTATTTATCAATATCACAGGATGCCTTTTGATAGGCATCCTGTGGTCGTTGATGGACAAGGCCAATGCCACGTCAGGCCTCGTTTACCGGACACTCGTCACCGGTCTGCTCGGCGGCTTCACCACCTTCTCAGCCTTTTCGCTACACCCCGTGCTGATGATACGGAGCGGAAACGTTGCAGAGGCCGTCGCCTACGTACTGCTCAGCGTTGTCGGCGGCATCGCCGCATGCGCTGCAGGACTCTACGCCACCGACCGAATAATCAACTGACCCCCTGCATTCATTATTTTAATCATGAGAATTGCCGAACGTTATGGAAAAGTGATCGAATGGTTTCAGCAGGCTATGCCTATCGCTGAAACAGAGCTGCACTACGAAAATCCCTATCAGTTGCTTGTCGCTGTCATCCTTTCCGCCCAGTGCACCGACAAACGAGTGAACATCGTCACCCCGCCCCTGTTTGAAGCCTATCCCACAGCCGCAGATCTCGCACGGGCTACGACCGATGATATCTTCTCTTTCATCCGCAGCGTCTCTTATCCCAACAACAAGGCACGCAATCTCTCGGGAATGGCTCAGACTCTCGTCGAACGTTTCGGCGGTGTTGTCCCGTCGGAGATCGACGATCTTTTGACGCTGCCGGGCGTGGGACGCAAAACGGCCAATGTGATTCTCTCTGTGATTTTCGGCAAAGCCGCGATGGCCGTAGACACTCACGTGTTCCGCGTCAGCGAAAGGATCGGCCTCACCACCGGCAGCAAGAACCCGCTCCAGACCGAAAAAACACTCACAAAGCACATCCCAGAACTTCTCATCCCGAAAGCCCACCACTGGCTCATTCTTCACGGACGATATGTGTGCAAGGCCCGGCGCCCGGATTGCAATAAGTGCGGACTTACCGCCGTATGCCGCTATTACATCAAATCGAAAGCCAATGAATGATACATTCCTGACCGCCGTAGCGGCAAACATCAGCCGCCACCGGTTGCTCGACGCCAGCGACCGACCAGTGGTGGTGGCGCTCAGCGGCGGAGCCGATTCAGTAGCATTGTTGCATGCCCTCACGGCTCTTGGCTATAACTGCATCGCCGCTCACTGCAACTATCATCTGCGCGGCGAGGAAAGCGATCGCGACGAACGCCATGTCGCCGAGATATGCTGCCGGCTTGGTGTTGAGTGTCTCATTCAGCATTGTGATGTGGCGGCCTACAGAGAAGCCAACAAGGGCGTGTCAGTCGAGATGGCTTGCCGCGAAATTCGTTACCGATGGTTCGAATCTCTTTTTGAAAATATTAGCGCTCAGGCTATTGCCGTAGGACACAATGCCGACGACAATATCGAAACAATGCTTCTCAACATCATGCGCGGTACAGGCATCGTCGGTGCCCGGGGCATGATTTTCTGCAATGACCGACATATCGTTCGCCCGATGCTGAACATCACTCGCCGCGAAATTGAAAGTTATCTTGAGCGTGCCAACTTAGGCTATATCACCGACAGCTCTAATCTCTTATGCGATTTCAACCGCAACCGCATCCGCAATATCCTGAGGCCTGTTATCGATGAAACATTTCCGGATGCAGCAGCCGGCATGACTTCGACACTCGACAAACTGCGTGAGAATGAAGCTTTCTACCGCCAGGCTATCGAAGAAAAGCGCCACGTCTACATTCATGAAAATCTCATTGACCTGCAGGCTCTGATCACTAAGGAGCCGCTGCCGGCACTGCTTATTTTTGAATGGTTCAGAAACGAAGGGCTGACACGTACCCAGGCCGATAATATCATAGCTTCAGCATCATCATCGGGGGCGCGATTCTTTTCCGGCGAAAATGCATGGACTATCGATCGTGGAATCCTGATATTCGAAGAATCTGGCGGTTCATTGCCTGACGACTTCGACGACTGTTTTGAAGTGAAACAGATATCCACCGCAGAGATGGATTACGCCGACCCCTGCACTGCCTATTTCGATCTTGCCGTCGTAGATGGCGCGCCGTTGTCAACCCGCACATGGCAGACCGGCGACCGGATGCAACCGTTCGGGATGAAGGCTACAAAAAAACTGAGCGACATCTTTTCCAATTCCAAAATATCCGTCACTGACAAAAAACGCATCCCTTTGCTGATGAAAAGTGCTGACATTCTGTGGATTCCGGGCATTCGCCGTTCGGCTCTTTATCCCGTCACACCAGAGGATAAAAGTTGCATATCAGTGCGTTATACCGGACGACGCATCCCTCCGGTTCATTCATGCAGATAGCATAATTTTTATAAATTGCATGCGGCATAATGCGATTATCTCAACGTTTTTTCCTATCTTTGTATAAGTCAAACCATCACCCAGAAACAAAATGAACCGAAAGGGAAAACTATATTTCCGTTATGGCACTATGGGCTCGGCGAAAACAGCGCTCCTGCTCACTCAGGCCTACAACTTCGAAGAGCGCGGAATGCGTTATGTGTGCCTCAAACCCATCATAGACAACCGCGATGGCAAGAATGTCATACGGTCGCGGATAGGCATTGAACGTGAATGCCGCTGGATCTATCACGACACAAACATCTATGAGCTGGCACAGGAACTTTTCGAAGAAAACATGGTGATCATTGACTGGATTCTCGTTGATGAAGCTCAGTTCCTGACGGCCGAACAGGTCGATCAGCTTGCGCGTATTGTCGACGATTTCGGCTGCAATGTCGTGTGCTACGGCCTCCGCACCGATTTCCAGAGTCATCTCTTCGAAGGCTCCCGCCGTCTTTTTGAGATCGCCGACACTATCGATGAGATTAAATCGACATGCAACTGCGGCCGGAAGACAATCATTAATGCCCGCATCGACACCAAAGGCGATTTCGTTGAAGAAGGCGCCCAGGTGGAGATCGGCGGCGACGATCGCTACATCGCAGTGTGCCGTAAATGCTGGCGCAACAAACGCATCGAGCAGTCAACACGCGACGCCCTGCCTTTCCTTGAACTAAACATTCGAAAATGATCAGAAAGACTCTTCTCTCCGCCCTACTCTTTCTCACGCTGTTTTGCAGCATCCCTCTTCTTGCCGCCACTCCGCTCGAAACCCTTAATTATAAGGTGATTTATCGTTGGGGACTGGTGAACAAACAGGCCGGCCGTGCCAGTTTCAAGCTCTATGATCATGGTCATGGACAGTACCAGGCGATAATGTGCGCCCGCACTGAGCCTTGGGCCGATCATTTTTTCTCGGTCCGCGACACTCTGATCTCTACGTTCTCCGCTACCACCCACCTGCCGACATTATACAACCGCATAGCCCATGAGGGCGGTCGATACGCTTCTGATATTGTAAGATTCTCCATCAGCGGCCGCGTCACTTCAGCCCGGTGCACTAATCTGCGGCGAGGCAAGAAAGACAAGACGGTCTCGAAGTCGGAACACTCGCTCAAAACGGAAGGTGATGCCGTCGATCTTCTTTCATCGTTTTACTATCTTCGCGATCTTGACCTCAGCAACATGAAGCCCGGGAAAGTGACTACTGTCAGCATATTCTCCGGCAAGCGGAAAGAGACATTGCGCATCACCTACAACGGTCTCGAAACCATCAAGATCAACGGCAAAAAGCAAAGCACCTATAAAGTTACATTCACTTTTACATCCGGCGCCGAAAAGAACACTTCCGATCCCATCAAGGCATGGCTTTCGACCGACAGGGATAAGATACCGCTGAAACTCGAAGGTCAGTTGAAAATCGGCAAAATCCAATGTATCTTCACCGGCCACTGATGATGTTGAAACCACCTGCGATTATGACAGCAAAACGATTGCTTTCACTATTCTTGCTCATGACTTCACTATGCACGCTTTCGGCACACAAACCGACTGACCGCGATTCGCTGCGGCATCTCACGGTTGTCTAC
The DNA here is from genome assembly GCA_900551515.1 of uncultured Porphyromonadaceae bacterium. Next base: position 13,407 of record URWH01000006.1, on the reverse strand, counting down.
ACAACCGATGTCCACGGCAATTTCTTCCCGTATGATTTCATACGGCTGCAGCCTGCCAAAGGAAGCATGGCGCGTGTAGCCTCTTATGTTGAATCGCTGCGTGATTCTCTCGGCGCCGAAAATCTGCTCTTGCTCGACAACGGTGACATACTGCAAGGACAGCCGACGGCCTATTACTATAATTACATCGACACCGCCGCGGTCAATATCGCTTCAGCCATATATGATTTCATGCGTTACGATGCCGCCACCGTAGGCAATCACGACATTGAAACCGGTCATGCCGTGTATGATAAATGGAAACGGCAGACGTCGACCCCTATCCTCGGAGCAAATGTCATTGACAAGAAGACCGGGCTGCCCTATTTCACTCCATACACCGTCATAAACCGTGGCGGGATGAAGATTGCAGTGATAGGGTTGTTAACTCCTGCCATTCCGGCTTGGCTGCCCGAAAACCTATGGAGCGGCCTGGAATTTCTGCCAATGCAGGAAACCGCCCGCAAATGGGTGAAAATAGTCCGTGAAGCTGAGAATCCCGACATCATCATCGGTCTGTTTCATTCCGGGCACGATGCATCGAAATCCACCTCCGGCTATCGCGAGAATGAATCGCTTGTGGTGGCACGCGAAACCGAAGGCTTTGACGCCGTGCTGATGGGTCACGACCATCAGTTGTTTTGCGACACCGTCGTCAACCCCGCCGGTCATAAAGTCAGCGTGCTCAATCCGGCCAATAACGCGATGAACGTTGGCGTGCTCAATATAACGGAGACCGCGCCCGGACAATTCCGAGTCAGCGGGCGCATTGATGACATTACCGACATTGAACCGTCGCAAGCATTTATGGATCATTTTGCCGCCCGTCAGAAAGATGTGACCCGATTCGTGAGCCGGAAGATTGCCGACATCACGGACTCGATCACCACCCGCGATGCCTTTTTCGGTCCATCGGCTTTCATGACACTTCTGCACAACCTGCAGCTCGACATCTCCGGCGCCGACATTTCAATGGCGGCACCGCTAACCAACGACGGTGTGATAGCGGCCGGAGAGATGCGTGTGGCCGATATGTTCACGCTTTATAAATACGAAAACTTCCTGTGCACGCTCCGCATGACAGGCCGGGAGATTAAGGACTACCTCGAGTTTTCTTATTCTCTCTGGACCGACTGCATCAGCGATACCAATCCGCATCTTATACGGTTTGCCTCTGACCGCCCGACGCCGAATGAAAACCGTCTGAAAAATCCCTCCTACAATTTCGATTCGGCCAGCGGTATCATTTACACCGTCGACATCACCAAGCCTAAAGGCGGGAAAATCAATATTATATCGTTATCGTCAGGCAAACCGTTCAATCCCGACTCCACCTACACCGTAGCCGTCAACTCTTACCGTGCCGGCGGCGGTGGTGATCATCTCACTCTCGGCGCCGGTATATCGCCTGCTGACTTAAAAGCGCGCGTCGTCTCTTCCACCGACAAGGATCTCCGCTTTTATCTCATGAAAACCATTGAGCACCAAGGGCTTTTGCAGCCGACAGTCGAGCTTAACTGGCTATTCATTCCCCCAGACAAAGCCGCTGAAGCCATTGCTATAGACCGCGATCTGCTTTTCGGTCCGCAGTCCTCAAAAAACCAAAAATAGGCCTCCGAGCCAAAATCGCATTCGTGTTGCAGCAAAATTTGTGTAACTTTGCAGTGAAATGATTCGCACCCGCCTCATATTCCGTTGGATTGGCTGCGCGCTCATAACCGTTATGTGCGTGGCCGGGGTTCTGCAATTTCATCATCATGACTGCAACGGTGATGCGTGCATTGCGCTGTCGGTAAACGATATAGATTTATCGGGATGGAGAAGCATCGAGGGCTGCCATTCCGCTCATCGGCACCATAGCTCCCAACGCGATAATCACAGCCATTCCTGCAATGACGACTGCGGATTGCATATATCAGGTTCTGTCTGTGCTAAAGTCTCGGCCGCAACGCAATTAATTTCAACATTCATTCAGCATCTCCATCATTCATTCTGCGCTGATATTTTGGCCAATGACCGCCATTCTTCGGCAATCGGATGCGTAGCGCAGGCGAATGGCAGCGGCGTAGCGTTGCCGCGTAAAATCATTTTTCCTACAATTGACAACAGGGGTTCGCCATTCTGAAATAGCGCGGCAGTCGATAAAATCCGCCTTTAGTTTGGTTGTAATAATAATCCCCTAAATTGTCAAGAAAAAATGTATCCAATAATATATCATGTCGGAACAATGTTGCTTGCAGCGACAATAATCTTTTCGTGCTCTGACAGTCATAACCAAGAATCCAAAAACGGGTCGGCAAAACATGAAGGTGAAATTGTCATCGAACCCGACGATGCTCAAAAATTCGGCCTGATGACAGAGACAGTCGGCCAGCAGGATTTCAATGATGTGATCAAGGTTTCGGGACGCATCATGAATTCGTCGGCCGGTGAGGCCACCGTAGTGGCCCCCGGTCCCGGCATCATCAGAATTGCCGGTAATATAAATGTCGGCTCAGAGGTGAGCCGGGGCACCCGTATCGCCACACTGTCGCCCGAATCCGTTTCGGGCGGCAACCCCAACGCCGCGGCGCGAGCAGCTGTCAATGCGGCCAAAAGTGAGGTGGACAGACTGAAGCCATTGCTCGACGAGAAGATCGTAACCCGCCGAGAATATGATGCTGCCGTGGCAGCTTATCAGTCAGCCTTAGCTTCTTACTCCCCTGCGGCATCGTCAAACTTGGCCGTTTCCCCGATCAGCGGCATCATCACATCGCTTGCGGTCAAAACCGGAGACTATGTCGAAGCAGGCACCCCGATCGCTACAATCAGCCGCAGCTCCACCCTTTTGCTGCGTGTGGATCTGCCCGAAAAATACCGCAGCCGCATCGCCGACATCGAAAACGCCAACATCCGCCCATCTTATTCCGACCGCTGGATCAGCCTCGACTCTCTCGGCGGCAAAAAGGCCGCAGCCAATGCCGCGGACGCGATTGCCGCTGAGGCCGGATACATCCCGGTGTATTTCTCATTTGTAAGCGACGGAAGGATGGCCGCCGGTGATTTCGCGGATGTCTGCCTGTTATTATCTTCTGAGAAGAAGACCATTGCCGTCCCCGACGAGGCTATCGTCGAGCAGATTGGCAACTATTTCGTGTATGTCAAATCGGGCGATCACTCCTATGAGAAACGCCGGATAGAAAAAGGAGAGAGCAACGGCACCCTGACGCAGGTCACAAGCGGACTCGCTGACGGTGATATTGTAGTCACAAAGGGAGCAACAATGGTTCGGCTGGCCGAAACGGCCAATGCCATCCCTGAAGGTCATTCACACAATCACTGATCACGGCCATGCTTAACAAAATCATAAGATTCTCGCTGCAAAACCGGGTCGTGGTGCTGGTCATAACCGGCATCCTGATGCTCTGGGGTTGCATCACGATGATGCGCTCCGACATCGATATCTTCCCCGATCTGAACGCACCCACTGTCGCCGTCATGACCGAAGCTCCCGGCATGACACCGGAAGAGGTCGAAAAGATGGTGACCTATCCAATCGAAACAGCCCTTAACGGGGCCACAGACGTCAGACGGGTACGGTCGTCATCCGCTACCGGCTTCTCCATCGTGTGGGTCGAATTCAACTGGGACGCCGACCCCTATGTAGCGCGCCAGATCGTTTCAGAAAAGCTGGCATCCGTCGAGGGTCAGCTGCCGCCGGGAACCGGCACTCCCATTCTCGGACCGCAGTCGTCGATTCTCGGAGAGATAATGATCATCGGTCTCACCTCGACATCCGACAGTGTTTCGATGACGCAGCTACGCTCTGTGGCCGACCGTATCATAACTCCGCGCCTGCTTGCCCTCGGCGGCGTGGCGCAGGTGTCAGTGATCGGCGGTGATGTGGCCGAATACCAGATCCGGCTGTCGCAGGACCGCATGAAGCATCTCGGTGTATCGCTCGACGAAGTGCGCCAGGCGGTTGAAGGCATCAACAGCAACCGCTCCGGCGGTGTGCTCTACGACTATGGCAACGAATATCTCATAACGGTGGATATGCACACCGCCGCCACTGAGCAACTGGCCAAAAGCGTTATCCGCTCCGACGAGCGGGGCGTCGTAACGATTGCCGATGTTGCCGACGTCACCATGGGCACCGAATCGCCGAAGCTCGGCACTGCATCCGAGCGCACAAAACCGGCAGTGCTTCTGACGGTGGCAAAGCAGCCGTCGACAAGCACCATCGATCTCACGGACGGCATCGAGACTACGCTAAATGAACTGAAGCAGTCGCTCCCCGCCGGAATAAATATATCCACCGACATATTCCGGCAGAGCGATTTCATCGACAATTCAATTTCCAATCTCCAGACGTCGCTGCTGGAGGGCGCGCTGTTCGTCATCATAGTGCTGTTCGTTTTCCTGATGAATTTCCGCACTACGCTCATCTCCGTGGTCGCACTCCCGATATCCATCATTGTCACCATACTGCTTCTAAACGCCTTCGGGTTGACTATCAACACCATGAGCCTCGGCGGCATAGCCATAGCCATCGGTTCGCTTGTCGACGATGCCATCGTGGATGTGGAGAATGTCTACCGCCGTTTGCGTATTAACGCCCAACTGCCTGAGGATGACCGGCTGACCACACGTGAAGTAGTCTTTGAGGCATCGCGTGAAGTGCGTTTGCCCATCATTAATTCCACGCTCATTATTGCTGCCAGCTTCATGCCGCTTTTCTTCCTCGACGGCATCGGCGGACGCATGCTAATCCCGCTCGGCATATCGTTCATAACGGCACTTGCCGCTTCGACAGTCGTAGCTCTGACCGTCACTCCGGCGCTGTGCAGCTTCCTTTTGGGAAATAAAGGCTATAACCGTAAATTGCAGCGCGATCCGGGCATAACCCGCGTCCTCGTCAAGGCCTACCGCAGGTCGCTGAGCGCCGTGATGCGCCACCGCATCATGGCGCTTGCCGTCACCGGGGTGCTTCTGGCAGGTGCTTTGGTATGTTTCTTCATGGCGGGCCGTAGCTTCCTCCCGTCGTTCAACGAAGGATCTCTCACCATCAACGTGAGCACGCTGCCGGGCATATCGCTCGAAGAGAGCGACCGTATCGGCCGCGAAGCCGAACGTATCATCCTTTCCATGCCGGAGATCAAGACCACAGCGCGAAAGACCGGCCGCGCCGAACTTGACGAGCACTCGCTCGGCATCAATGTGTCGGAAATCGAGGCCCCCTACACTCTCTCCGGCCGTTCGCGCGAAGAGATGGTTCGCGATCTGCGGCATAAGCTGTCGCATCTCCCCGGCACCAACATCGAAATCGGTCAGCCCATATCCCACCGCATCGACGCGATGCTCTCAGGCACGGAAGCCCAGATAGCCATTAAGATTTTCGGCAGTGATCTTGAGACGCTTCACAATCTCGCCACAGGAATCCGGCATTCCATATCGGAGATCGACGGTATTGTGGATGTGGCCGTAGAACAGCAGACGGCGCGACCGCAGATCGACATACGTCCGCGACGCGACATGCTCGCCCGCTATGGCATCACCAACGGGCAGTTTGCCTCCGCTGTGGCCACGCTGCTCGGCGGCGAACAGGTGGCGCAGGTCTACACCGACGGCATCCCCTACAACATCACTCTGAAGGCCGACCACGGCGTGACCGGCCGTCTTGACGACATCTCACAGATCATGATTGATTCCCGTGAAGGCAAGATCCCGCTGAGCTATGTGGCTGATGTCGTTTCGACCTCCGGGCCGAACACCATCAACCGCGAGAATGCCAACCGCCGTATCATTGTTTCGGCCAACGTCGACGGACGTGATCTGAAAGGAGCCGTCAGCGATATTCAGAAATCCATCGGATCATCCGTGAAACTGCCGGAAGGATATTTCATCAAATACGGCGGACAGTTTGAAAGCGAAGAGGCCGCATCGCGCACTCTTGCCATTGCTTCACTGGCTGCGCTCATCGTCATTTTCATTCTCCTCCTGCAGGAATACCACAACATTGCTCAGTCGGCTGTCATCCTTGTCAATATGCCTCTCGCATTGATAGGCGGCATCTTTGCCCTCGAACTCACCGGATCGGAAATCAACATTCCGGCCACCATCGGTTTCATATCGCTGATGGGCATCGCCACGCGCGGCGGCATGCTGCTGATGTCGCACTACAATGCGCTTGAAAAGAACGGTGTCCCGCTCTACGACCGCATCGTCAAGGGCTCGTCCGACCGTCTTAACCCCATCGTTATGACGGCTCTGACTTCGGCGCTCGCTCTCATCCCGCTTGCCTTGCGCGGCGGCCAGCCCGGCAATGAAATACAATCGCCGATGGCGGTGGTAATCCTCGGCGGTCTGTTCTCTTCTACATTACTTAACCTCTATATCGTACCTATCCTCTACGCTTATATTTCATCACGCAACCGAAAAAAGAAATGAAGATTAAATCCATTATTCCTCTTTTCGCTATTATCCTCCTTGGCAGTAATTGTTTATCTGCTCAGTCAGTCGATTTCAACACGATTGTCGACAGCATTGCCGCCAACAATCCCGACCTCCATGCCGGACGTCTGAAAACCGAGGGCGAAATAAAGGCGATTGCCTCCGACAACAATCTTGCCGACCCTGAGCTCGATTTCACTCACCAATGGGATCAGGAAGGAATCGGGAACAAATGGAGCATCGGCGTCACTCAGAGTTTCGAATGGCCGGGCGTCTACTCTGTGCGTGCCCGCAGAATGAACGCCGAAGCCGAGGCGCTAAGACTTCAGTCCGACGTGCAGGCATCCGAAATGCGTCTGCAAATCGCCGAGGCGCTGGTCGACCTCGTCTATCAGAAAAAGCTCGTTGACCTTCACCAAGACATGCTCGACCGCATTGATTCGATGATCGCAGTGTCAAACCGTGGCCTCGACCGTGGCGAGGTGTCGATCCTCGACCTTAACATCATCAAGCTTCAGCGCATCGAGGCCTCACGCTCGCTCAACGAAGCCGTCAGCGGTTTGACGGAGGCTACAGCCACGCTGAAAGCGCTTAACGGCGGCGCCGACTGCAAGAATCTGACAGCCGCTCTCACCGACTTCCCCGACACTCCCCTCCTCCCGCTCGATTCATACATCGAATCGGCAGCCGAAAACAATCCGGTCATCCGCTACAACGATGCCTTGAGCCGGGCCGAACAGCTGCGCATCAGCACACTCCGCCGCAGCTATCTGCCGGGCTTCAGCATCGGCTACAACCATGAATATGAGATCGGCGACCATTTCAACGGCCTCAGCGTAGGCCTGACGCTGCCCGTGTTCTCCAACCGCAAGAAAATACCGGCAGCCGAAGCACAGCAGCTCGCCCTGCAGGCCGAAAGCGAGGCATCGCGCCTCGCTGCCGAGTCGCAGATCACCCGGGACTATAAAATCATTCTTCAGCTCGACAACGAATTGCGCGAGTACAGCACCGTGCTCAGCGACAAGGACAATATGCGTCTGCTGTCGAAGGCTCTGAATGCCGGGCAGATCTCCATACTCGACTATTTCAGCCGTGCCGAATATTTCCTCAATGCGCAGGCCGCATATCTCGAGGCTCAGCGCAAAAGAGCGCAGAGCATGGCACGTCTGTCGGTGTGGCGCTAAGAGCCGGTTCGACAATATATGTTAACGGCCAGGCGGTCAATCGTCGTGCAGATTTGTTCGCGCAGTGAGGGAGCAATGGGGCTCCATTGTGACCGATACAAGCGGACAAAGATGCACGGCGATTGACCGAGGCGAGGGTAATTTTCGACGTGCGAAGGATTAATTGAAGAAATCAGAATCAGATATACCTGAGCATGAACAGAATGCAGGCGAGATATGTCATTGCTCTTGCTGTAAACAGGTAGCGTTCATAGTTGCGGCACAGACGGCGAAAGTTTTCCAGCCACGAGTTTGTACGTTCTACAACCCACCTCCCTGACAGCGGCTTGAATTCTGATGTGCCGAAATTTGATTTTACGCTCTCAAAAATTACTCCGGCACCGGCTGTTTCGGAGCCCCGGTATCCCAAATCAGCCTTTATCAGAGCTATTGATGGATAATTCAATCGTAGCTCAGACAGAATGTTGCGCAGACCCTTTGAATCATGGATATTTGCGGTGGTGACGTCAGCGAGCATGGGGTAGCCGTTGCTGTCGACAAGTATCTGCCTCTTTATGCCCTTTATCCTCTTGAAACCATCGATACCTTTCTGTGATTGCGCACAGGCTGAGCGCACGCTCTGACTGTCAACGACGGCTACTGTAGGATAAAGTGTTCGGCCAAGACTTTTACGCCGCTCTCTGACAAGATGTTTCAGAATACGTATTGGCTGTCCTGCCTCGCACCATGTACGGAAATGGTAATATACCGTTGACGGCTTGGGGTAATAAGATGGCAGCATTTTCCATTGGCAGCCTGTGCGGATCAGGTATGCCAATGCTGTAAATACTTTATACAAATCCACCTTCGCGCGTTTCTGAAATGGTGACAATGCCGATTTTATCAGCCTACGCTGCCGTTTGTTGAATTTAATCCTCATATTATCTGATAACTTGTCAATGTATAACAATATCAGATCAGATATCGCATAAAGCAGCGTTGAATATTACCCTCGCATCGCATATCTTGGGCGCTTTTGCCCCTGCTCATCAGTCGCGTACATCAAGTACGCTCCATCTTCGCATGACCAAAATCACCTCAAGCTATGCGACCTGGCCGTTAACATATATTGTCGAACCGGCTCTAAGAGCCGGGATTAGGAGCCGGACACAAGAGTCGGTTCTATGAATCAATGAGCATTGGCTATCTGCTGGCGGGCAATCTCAAGCTGGCTTTGCAGACGCTGTTTCTCGATGCGGTACTTCTTGTCGTTTCGCACCGCACGGCTGAAGCCGGAAATGATCGCGGCCGAGCGCAGCTGCTCCGGCGTGAGCGTCAGCGTGCTCACCGGCCGTCCGTTGTCTAAAAACGCCATCTCGACCGTATTGCCGGCCGCCGCAATTTTCTCTATGAAATCAGCCAGGGGCGCACTCTCGGCTTCGGTGAATGTGATCGACATGCCTGCACCGGTCCGGCAATTGCGCTCGCCGTCGTAAGGCACGTCATTGCTGCGCACGCTCTTGCCGCCGGCCGACAGCTGCACGGCCGTAGCGTTGCGGCCGCCCGCCGATGTGGCAACAATGTAGAAATGATAGTCGGCCGACACGCGGCAATGCAGTCCGGCTTTATCCCTCACATTCGTCGCGCCCTCACCTTTCACGGCATAATAGCCTTCAATGGGGTTTGACACGTATTCCACCAGGCTGCGAAGCGAGTCGCCGAGGATTGAGTTGACAGTCATGAGGCTGTCGGTAAGCGACAATTGGCGGGCCGTGTGTCGCTCCAGCACCTCGGGACGGAATTGCGACGCCTCTTTCCGTGTTTTTAACGCTCCGGGCAACGACCGGTCGATCGAGTCGAGCAGACGGAGCGCCTCTTCATAGCGTCCCGTTTCGAAACATTCGCGCGATTCGCTCAACAGCTGCGCGGCCTGCTGTTCGGACTCTTTTGATTTGTCGGATGAGCAACCGGCAAGCACGGAAAGTCCGATCGCGGCGAGGAGAAGGGGTTTAATTGGTTCGCTGAACATTTTTTACGCCTTTAACGGTGGATATTTTTTTAATAAGATCGTCGAGCACACGCTTGCTCTCTACGCCCACCACGAGATAGCCGTGAAACAGGCCGTCGTGCGAATCGATGGAAATGCTGCGGAGCGACGAGCGGCTCTCTTTGGTAATGATCGACGTGATGTTGGTCACGATGCCGATATCGTCCGTGCCAACGACGCTCAGCGTCGACACGAAATGCGACCCTGCCTTGCCCGACCAGCGGGTGTTGATGGTGCGGTAGGGATAGCGCTCGAGGATATGCGGCGCGTTGGGGCACTGGCGGCGGTGGATCTTGATGACGCCCTCCGATGATATGAACCCGAACACGTCGTCGCCGTAGATCGGGTTGCAGCATTTGGCAAGCTTATAGTTGACGCCTTTCACGCCGTCGCCTATCACCAGCACGTCATCGCTGCTCCCCGTGGTATCTTCCTGCGCGGGTCCCTGATATGTGAATTCCTCGGCCGAACGCGTCTCGGTGGCGCTTTCTGCCGGCGCCTCAAGGCTCTCGTAGGTAGTTATGACGTCGTTGACGTCGATCTGCTCGTCGGCGATCGCATTATAGAATTCGGTGACGGTCTTAAACCCGAGTTTCTTTATCACCTTCATCATGAGGCTCTCTTCCGTCTCGATCTTGCGGTTCTTGAAGCGCCGCTGCAGCTTCTCTTTGGCCAGCTCGGCGCGGCGGTTGCTAATTTCGTTTACGGCCTGACGTATCTTGTTTCTGGCTTTGGTGGTCACCACCATTGAGAGCCAGTCGAGTTTTGGCTGCTGTGTCGACGATGTGAGCACTTCCACGGTGTCGCCGCTCTTCAGCTTGTAGTTGATGCGGCAGCTGCGCCCGTTGACGCGTCCGCCGGTGCAGCTGCATCCGAGGCGTGAATGGATCTGGAAGGCGAAATCGAGAAGCGTCGCCCCGAGCGGAAGCTTGTAGAGATCGCCGCGCGGAGTGAACACGAACACTTCCTTGCTGTAGAGATCCATGTTGAGATTGCGCATCAGTCCCATCGGGCTTGCATCGGCATCCTCGAGGATGTCGCGCACGTGGTTCATCCATGCATCCAGGTCGTTTTCGCTCTTGATGCCCTTGTATTTCCAGTGGGCGGCCACGCCGGTCTCGGCTATCTCGTCCATGCGTCGGGAGCGTATCTGCACTTCCACCCATTTGTCCTGCGGGCCGAGCACCGTGATGTGCAGCGACTCGTAGCCGTTGCTTTTCGGCACCGACAGCCAGTCTTTCAATCGCGTCGGGTTGGGCTGATACATGTCGGTGACAATCGAATAGGTGGTCCAGCACTGGCTCTTCTCATGCTCGCGGTCAACATCGAGAATGATGCGTATCGCAAACAGATCATAGATCTGCTCCACGTCATTGTGCTGCTTCATCATCTTGTTCCAGATGGAATAGATGGATTTGGTACGGCCTTTTATTTCGAATTTCAAGCCCTGACGCTCGAGCGCCTCCTTCACCGGGCGGATAAACGATTCGATATAGGCGTCGCGGCTGCGCTTGGTGGCGTTGAGCTTGGTGGCTATGCGGGTGAACATCTCGCGGTTGGTATATTTCAGCGACAGGTCCTCAAGCTCGCCTTTGATCTTGTATAATCCCAGACGGTGAGCCAGCGGAGCGTAAAGATAGTTCGACTCCATGGCCGTCTTCCGCACCATCTCTTCATCGGGATGATGGTTGATGGCGCGCATCACCACCAGACGGTCGACGATCATTATGATCACCACGCGGATGTCGCGTGCGAGCGTAAGCATCAGGTTGCGGAAGTTTTCCGAGGCAACAACGCCGTGACGCGAATAAAGCTCCTGCACCTTCGCCAGCCCTTCGACGAGCGTGGCAACGTCGGCCTCGGCGCCTGCCGTAATGTCGGCGGCCGTTGCCAGCCCCGCCTGATAGAGCGGGAAATAGAGTATGGCGCTCACCATGTTGCGGTCGGGCGCGATGCTGCGGGAGAGTTCGGCGGCCGTCGCCAGACTGCGCCACAGCCGGTCGACGCCCTCAATATCGGCCGTATGGCCTCCGGAATCGGCACTGCGGTAGCGCCGAATCATTGATTTAATGCTTTGCCGGTCGGCATCCCCGAACAACTGTCCGGTTTCTGTCAGCAGCGAGCGGTAGGCTCCGGCGATATCGTTGATTTTAAGCTTTGTTTCACCCATCTTTCGTTAAGAAACTGCGTATTGCGATGATTTTTATGGCAAATTTATCTAAAATCGCGCTCACATACAAATTTTTACGAGCCGTGTTGCGATGATTTGTAACAACACGGCTCGTGAAATGCTTATCGGTATCCCCACACCGGGGGCTGATTGGTGTCAGTCGTCGTTGCGGGGATTGTTGTTGATGGTGGCTGTGCGCTCCTTGACGAGCTGCGGGTTGGTCTTGTCGTCGTCGGCCTTGTCGATGGCTACGCCCGAATATGTCTGGGCGCCGGTGTTCACTTCGTTTGCATTGCTATTTTTGCGGCATCCGCATTTACGTTTAGAGTCCATTTGATCTAATATTATTTGGTTTCACTTTCACATTAAACATCCCGGAGCCTGCGAAAGTTTACCGACCGAAGCTTTCGACCGCGCATTTCATCCATGCCAGGCAAGAGAAATATCAAAGACTCTTATCAACGGATCCAACCGCTGAACAGCCATCCCCTCTAACCGCCCTCGCCAACAAACGAGAGGAGAGGCGGCGGGGAGGATCAGAGCTCGTTGAGCTGGGAGATGTAGTCGAGGAGCTGCTCGCGGCCGAGTCCGGTTTCGGAAGAGGTGACGAAAACGGGGGGCAGCTCATGCCACGACTGGAGGAGGTATTTGCAATAGGCTTCGACGTTTCGCGCGGCGGCGCTCTTCGACAACTTGTCGGTCTTTGTAAAGACGAGGCTGAAGGGCACCTCGTGCTCGCCGAGCCAGTTGATAAACTCGATGTCGATTTTCTGCGGGGCGAGGCGCGAGTCGATGAGCACGAAGAGATTGGTCATCTGCCGGCGCGTCAGGATATAGTTTTCGATGATCTTTTTCAGGCCGTCGCGGGCCGATTTGTTGCGCTGGGCATAGCCATAACCGGGGAGGTCGACGATATACCAGCTGTCGTTGACCAGGAAATGGTTGATGAGCATCGTCTTGCCCGGCGTTGACGAGGTCATAGCGAGCGCCTTGCGTCCGGTGAGCATGTTGATGAGCGACGACTTGCCGACGTTGGATCGTCCGATGAAGGCATATTCATGCATGTCGTGGTCGGGGCATTTCTTTGCGTCGGAGTTGCTTACTACGAAGCGGGCACTGTTGATGAGCATATGGCGTGGAGTGTTTGATTGTCAGATAATAAAAAAGTGCAGCCGGACGATAAGCCGGGTTATGTCAGCTATGGCACTTCCCCACGGAGTGAGGGTTGCCGATAGCGTTTCGTCATTTATCTGAGCCCGGTGTCGCCACGGGGCTTTAGCAGCCTACCCCCCGGCAATGGACGAGCAGCCCTTAAATGCCGGTATACTTGGCTTTGCAACTCATAAGGCGTGCGGCATGGCATATTGCTATGTCATCCGGTGGGCTCTTACCCCGCCTTTTCACCCTTACCGGCCGTCGACCCGAAGGCGGCGGATCCCGGCGGTTGTTTTCTGTCACGCTACTCTGCCGTTGCCGACAGCTTCCCGTTAGGAAATATGATGCTCTGTGTTGCCCGGACTTTCCTCACACCGCCCGAATGCGGTGAGCGACGAAAT
>URWH01000005.1 GCA_900551515.1 uncultured Porphyromonadaceae bacterium | reverse complement strand
TCAGGTGTTTTGAATGACGTTTTTCGGAACATCAAACTGAACACTCTATTAAACAAGCTCTAAGTCTTATAAGTGAAAATTGCTGAAAAAATTCCATATTTTGAGTGTAACGCTTAACTTTGCAGATTGAGACCCAGACCGGACATCGAATCAACGGCCCGGACACAGAACATTCGACAATGAATCGGCAATTATTATATATGCGTCTGCTCGTGGTGGCAGTGGTGGCCCTGGCGGTTGCCGCCTGCGCCAGCATGGGGCGGCCCGAAGGCGGCCCGCGCGACGAAGAGCCGCCGGCATATGTGCGCAGCAATCCGGCGCCCGGCTCACTCAATGTCACCGACGACCATTATACGATCTATTTCAACGAAAACGTGCAGATCAAGGACGCCATGACCAAAGTGGTGGCCTCGCCGCCGCAGAAGTCGGTGCCCAAGGTGACGGCCGTAGGCCGGCAGGTGCGCATAGAGATGACCGACACGCTGCTGCCCAACACCACCTACACCATCGACTTCACCGACGCCATCAGCGACCTCAACGAAGGCAACGTGCTCGACGGCTTCTCATTCGACTTCTCGACAGGCCCCACACTCGACACCCTCTGCATCTCGGGAATGGTGTTTGAGGCCGCCAACCTCGAGCCGGCGCAGGGGATGCTCGTGGGCGTACACTCCAATCTCTCCGACACGGCCATCACCACCCTGCCCTTCGACCGCATCACCAAGACCAACCAGTTAGGCCAGTTCACGATACGCAACCTCAAGCCGGGCACCTACCGCATCTTCGCCATCAACGACGTGAACCGCGACAACAAATGGGACCGCTCCGAGGATATAGCCTTCTACGACGCTACCGTAAGCCCGAGCGCCGAGAGCGTCCAGGTGGCCGACACGCTGCAGAATGGCGCGGGCGCCGACTCGATAGTGATGCGGCCCGCCACCCGCTTCCTGCCCGACGACGTGCTGCTGACATGGTTCAATGAAAACTACAAGGCGCAATATCTGGTGAAGCACGAGCGCCCCGAGCGCAACCGCATCCACATTGAGATGGGCGCCCCGAGCGACACCTTCCCCGAACTGCGCTTCATCGGCGGCGACCTCGACGGCCGCTCGCTCAGCGACTTTTCCGTGAAGAATGCCGCGCCGACCCGCGACACCATCGACTACTGGATCACCGACCCCGGCATCATAGCCGCCGACACGCTCAACATGTCGGTGCGCTACCTCCGCACCGACTCCACCGACAATCTGTCGTGGACCACCGACACCCTTGCCTTCAACATGCGCAAGGCGCGCCAGTCGAAGAAAAAGAAGCAGGAGGAAGAGACCGCCGACAGCGACTCCGTGCCCAAGATCACGCTGCTTCAGCTTAAGCCCGCAGGCGGCGCCCAGATGGACGTCTACGGCTCGCTGCGCCTTGAGACTGACCAGCCCATAAAGACGAAAAACGACTCGGCATTCCATCTCGAGATGCTCGTCGACACTATATGGGCCCCCATCGAGCGGCCGACATTCTACTTCCCCGACTCGCTGCGGCCCATGCAGCTCCGCGCCGACGTGAAGTGGGAGCCCGGCGCCAAGTACCGTCTCACCGTCGACTCGCTCGGCGTCACGGGCATCTACGATATATGGAACGGGCCTGTCAGTCAGGAGTTCACGGTGAAAGCGCTGTCGGAATATTCCAACATCACCTTCGCGATCACCGGTGCCGACTCGACGGCCGTCGTCGAACTGCTCAACAATCAGGACAAGCCGGTAAAAAGCGTGGCGGTTGAAAACGGCCGCGCCGTGATCCGCTACATCGACCCCGGCACCTACTATGCGCGCCTCTACTTCGACCGCAACGGCAACGGCAAATACGACACCGGCAACCTCGCCGACTCGCTCCAGCCCGAGGAAGTGTGCTACTTCTCCAAGAAGATCAACCTCAAGCGCAACTGGGACGTAGAGCAATCGTGGAACATCTACGAGCTGCCCCTCGACATGCAGAAGCCGGCCGAGATAAAGAAAAACAAACCGAAGAAAAAAGAGGGCGAAAGCGACAACTATAACGACGACGAGGACGACGACCAGTATTACGACGAATTCGGCAATCCGGCCGTCGACCCCAACGACCCGTTCGGCAAGCGCAAGAACCAGCGCTACAACACCCTCAACGGCCGCGACAACAACACCCGCGGCATGGGCTCGGGTTACCGCTGATACGCTCCAACCATGACGACAGAAAAAAGAGAAAGCAGAAAAATGGCATCAACCAAAAACATCATATCGCGCGACTTCCCCCCGGAACCGACACTGCGGCGTCTGCCGTGGTATCTGGCCTATGTGGCCATGCTCCGGAGCCGCGACATAAAATATGTTTCGTCGACCACCATCTCCAAGGAGATGAACGTCGACGCATCGCAGATAGCCAAAGACCTCTCGGTGCTGAACATCAAAGGCAAGACGCGCATAGGCTACGAAGTGGCTACGCTTGAGAAAGTGCTGCGCGACTTTCTGGGATTCTCCAACGGCCACAACGCCGTGATGATCGGCGTGGGCTCGCTCGGCTCGGCACTCATCGCCGACACCGGCCTGGAGCGCTTCGGCCTCAACATCGTGGCGGGCTTCGACGTCAGCCCGGCCGTCGTAGGCACCACGATCAAGAATGTGCCCATTTACCACATCGACCGTCTGGCCGAGATGCAGCGCCTCTACCGCGCCTCGATAGCCATCGTGGCCGTGCCTGCCGACGTGGCTCAGCAGATAGCCGACCTGGCCGTTGAAGCCGGCATCCACGCCCTATGGAACTTCACACCCTTCCGCATCGTCGTGGGTCCCGGCACCGTGATACAGAACACCTCGATCTATGCCCATCTGGCCGTGATGTACAACAGGCTCAACGCCCTGAAAACCGACAAGGATGAAAACGCTGCTCTTTGACCGCGACTATTCGTCGGCGCTGCTGCTTCCGCCCGAGCTGACTATGATCGCCGACTCGGCCATCACCGGGCATGCGCGCCCCGTGTTCCTGCCCGATTTCGACAGCGAATGGATAGCCGAATTCTATCTTGCAGTGCGCGTGTCGCGGCTTGGCAAGACGGTGTCCGGAAAATTCGCGCCGCGCTATTTCGACGCCTTGACAGTGGCCATGCGTCTGGTGCCGGTGACCCTTACCGAGATGCTGCGCAGCGCAGGGCGCCCCGATGCCGTCGCCTCGATATTCGACACCGCCTTCACCGCCGGCGAGTGGATGGCCGCCGACAGTTTCGGCCCCGCCACCGAGGCGCAGGTCAACGAAACGAGCGTGACCCTCAGCCACGTCAACGACGCCGCTGCCGAAGCCGTGGCCGCGGTGAGCCGCTATTCCACCATCAAGACCGGCGACCTCATCATGCCCTACCGCATAACGCCTCCGAAATCCGTGCAGACAGGCACGCATATATCCTGCAGCCTCGACGGCAACGTGTGCATCAGTCTGAAAATACACTGATCCGATTCGCTGACCCGATTCGTGTGTGTGCTCGCGTTAAAATAAGGCGATGCACAATAAACGCGCCGATTATCAGTTATAATAGAATATAAACCGACACAGACAAATGAGAAATAACATACTATTCCGGGCCGTGGCCGCAGCCGTTACCGCACTGGCACTGGCAGTGCCGGCCGCACAGGCACAGGACAACGGAGTGAAAGACGAGTTCAACCCCATCCAGACGGGCGTCACCTCACTGAGCATAGCCCCCGACGCGCGCGGCGCCTCGATGGGCGACATCGGCGCCGCCACCGACCCCGACGCCAACTCGCAATACTGGAACCCCTCGAAATATGCCTTCGCCTACAGCAAGGGAGCGGCATCGCTGAGCTACACCCCGTGGCTGCGCAAACTTGTCAACGACATCTTTCTTGCCAACGTGGCGGGCTACTGGAAGATAGGCAGCGGCGACAACCAGGCGCTCAGCGCCTCGCTGCGCTATTTCTCGCTGGGCGAGGTGACCACCAACCAGCAGAACGAAGTGAGCCAGACGCTCAACCCCTATGAGATGGCGTTTGACATCGGCTATTCGCGCAAACTGTCGGAGAAATTCTCGATGGGCGTTGTGTTCCGCTACATCTACAGCGACTTAGGCTTCAACGACTCGCCGGCCGACGACCAGTCGGGAGCCTCGGCATTCTCGGCCGACATCTCGGGCTATTTCAACACCTATCCCATCATAGGCCGCAACGAATGCCAGTGGTCGTGGGGCTGGAACATCTCCAACATCGGTACGAAAGTGTCGTATAACCACGGCGACGATCCGGCATTCCTCCCCACCAACCTCCGCCTCGGCACCACATTCGCCTTCCCGCTGGCCGACTACCACACGCTGGCGCTGTCGGTCGACCTCAACAAACTGCTCGTGCCCACGCGTCCGCGCGAAAAAGATTATGTGACCGCGCCTGAAAACACGCCCGAAAACCTCGAGCAGCAGCGCGAATACACCGAAGCACTCGAGAATTGGGAAAACATGTCGCCTATCACCGGCATCTTCAAATCATTCTCCGACGCCCCCGGCGGCTTCAAGGAAGAGCTGAAAGAGATCACATGGTCGCTCGGCGCCGAATACAACTACAACCAGCAGTTTTTCCTGCGCGCCGGCTATTTCTACGAAAATGCCATGAAAGGCAACCGCCAGTATTTCAGCGTCGGCGCCGGTTTCTCGCTCAACGTGGTGCGTCTCGACGCCGCCTATATGCTGGCCACCGCCCAGACATCGCCCCTGGACCAGACGCTGCGCTTCACGCTCACCTTCGACATGGACGGCCTGCGCGATCTCTTCGGCCGCAACAGATAACCCCTCCGTCAACGCTCACACACCCCCACCTACCGTCATGATCACCGACATACGCACCGGCAACGGATTCGACGTGCACCGGTTCGCACCCGACCGCCGGCTGTGGCTCTGCGGCGTCAACGTGCCGTCGGAGCTGGGACTGCTCGGACACAGCGACGCCGACGTGGCGCTCCATGCCCTCTGCGACGCCCTCCTCGGCGCTGCCGCCCTGCGCGACATAGGCTATCACTTTCCCGACACCGATCCGGCCTACGCCGGCGCCGACTCACGCGTGCTCCTGCGCCGCGTGGTGGAGCTGCTCGCCGAGAAAGGCTACACGCCGGGCAACGCCGACATCACCATCATAGCCCAGAAACCCAAGCTTTTGCCCTACATCGACGAGATGCAGCGCACCGTAGCCGCCGACCTCGGCATCGAAGCCGACCGCGTGTCGGTGAAAGCCACCACCACCGAGCGGCTCGGATTCACAGGCCGCGGCGAGGGCATTGCCGCCATGGCATCGGCGCTGATCGTGCGCCGCTGACGCATCATTCGGGTCTGGGCACGATTCCCTTGGATTGAAAATATTGCATCGTCGACGAATAGCCGCTGCGGTAGACCATCTCTATACGCTTGAGATCAAACACCTTGTAGCGCGCTATCGCATCGGTGCGGATCACCATGTCGCACATGGCCATATCGGCCGTGGCGTTGTTTTTCGACATCAGCTCATAGGAGCGCATGGCAATGCCCACAATCGAATCCTTAGCCTTCGAGGCGTGAACCAGAGGCGAGCAGTTGACACCCACCAGGAAACGGCATTTGTCGCGGATGGCCCATGCCGGGAGGTTGGCCAGCACACCGCCGTCAACATAGCGCGTATTGCCGATGGTGATGGGATTGAACACGATGGGAATGCAGCACGACGCCGCCACACAGTCGGCAATGTTGCCGCGCGTGAAAGCCACCTTCTTGCCCGTATCGAAGTTCGTTGCGCACACCACTGTAGGCACCGGCAGCTGCTCGATGCGTTCATAGGGAATGTTGCGGCGCAGGAAATCCTTGAAGCGGTCGAGGCGGAAGAAGCCTTCCTTCGGCATGTTGAGCGAGCACAGATCGTTGAATTTCAATTCGGCAAACATGTCGAGCATCTCGCGCGGATGAATGCCGGCGGCATGCATCACCGCCACCACCGAACCGGCGCTGACGCCGCACACTATGTCGGGGCGCAGGCCCACCTCAAGCATCGCCTCGATGGCGCCCGCATGCGCAAAACCACGTGCGCCGCCGCCGCTCAGGGCGAGGCCCACTTTATGAGGATAATCAGGGCGCGAATCGCGCCGCAGTTCAATACCGAACATTCGCATGGCCGTAGTGTAATTCAGGGATTATAAATGTTGAAGCCGTAAATTCTCAGAGCTTGTTTAATAATAAATGTTAACGGCAGGGCTGTCAGTCGTCGAGTATATTTGTGTCTGTGATGAGGGAGTTATGGGGTTCCATAACGACCGAAGAACAGACGCAAAGATGCCGGCGAATGACAGGTCTGATGTAACTTTCTTTATAATAGATAACATAATGTTAAATTATAATACAATTGTTGTTGAATTCCATGAGCTGTGTTGTAATTAATGTCACTTAAGCTATGCGACCCTGCCGTCAACATTTATTATTAAACAAGCTCTCAGTTGAAATAGCATTTTCTTCGAAGGAATCACATCATCTTCATAAAATATGACACTTCAACACCCCAAAAAGTTTCGCCGCCCGCAGCAAAAAAACGCTCCTCATTCCCCGTCATAAACCGGAGGAACGGAGCGTTGCAACCAACCTCTTTCAGCGCTCACACACCTATAAGACAACAACTTACCGCTGCGCAAGCCGGCGATTTACACTCCCCGCCAACCCTCCGGCCGCCGGGCGCCGCCTCCCCGCGCGTCAGCCATTCCGGTTCCGCCGCAGGCTTTTAACATTTATTTTCTGACGGGTGCTAATTATCTCATAATAAATTAGTAACTTTGTGCGATTTTTTAGACAAATCATAGACAAAACATCGATACATAAAATTTTATGCTGAACCCAATCAAGAAAACCATCGCGCTTCCCGACGGTCGTGAGATCACTCTCGAGACAGGCAAACTGGCCAAGCAAGCCGATGGAGCGGTAGAGTTGCGCATGGGCAATACGATGCTCCTCGCAACAATTGTTTCGGCCAAGGAGGCCGGCGAAGGGGTCGATTTCATGCCCCTGACTGTAGAGTATAAAGAAAAATTCTCCTCGTTCGGACGTTTCCCCGGCGGCTTCCTCAAACGCGAAGGCCGCGCATCGGACTATGAGATCCTCACAGCACGTCTGGTTGACCGCGTGCTCCGTCCGTTATTCCCCGACAACTATCACGCCGACACCTTCGTCAACGTGATGCTTTATTCCACCGACGGCGTCGACATCCCCGACGCACTCGCCGGCCTTGCCGCTTCGGCAGCCATCGCTGTCAGCGACATCCCCTTCAACGGCCCGATCTCCGAAGTGCGCGTGGCCCGCATCGACGGCGAATTCGTGATCAACCCCACCTTCGAGCAGCTTGAGAAAGCCGACATGGACCTCATGGTAGGCGCCACCTACGACAACATCATGATG
The DNA here is from genome assembly GCA_900551515.1 of uncultured Porphyromonadaceae bacterium. The sequence continues at coordinate 14,500 of URWH01000005.1, read as the reverse complement.
GTCGAAGGCGAGATGAACGAAGTGTCGGAAGCCGACCTTCTGGCCGCCCTCAAAGCCGCCCACGAAGCCATCAAGGTGCAGTGCAAGGCTCAGATGGAGCTCGCCGAAGCCGTTGGCGTGGTGAAACGCGAATACTGCCACGAAGTGAACGACGAAGCCCTCCGCGCCGACGTTCACGAAAAATGCTACGACAAAGCCTATGCAATCGCAAAAGCGGGCTGCGCCGACAAACACTGGCGTGCCGACTCCTTTGAGGCGATCTGCAACGAATATATCGAATCTATTCCCGAAGAGGAACGCGAAGAGAAAGAACCCCTTGTAAAACGCTACTATCACGACGTTGAGAAAGAGGCCATGCGCAACTGCGTGCTCGACGAAGGCATCCGTCTCGACGGCCGCACGACCACCGAGATCCGCCCCATCTGGTGCGAGGTGGACTATCTTCCCGGCCCTCACGGATCGGCCATCTTCACCCGCGGCGAGACACAGTCGCTCTCCACAGTGACACTGGGCACGAAGCTCGACGAGAAGATCGTTGACGACGTGATCAACCAGGGCCGCGAGCGCTTCCTCCTCCACTACAACTTCCCTCCCTTCTCGACCGGTGAAGCCCGTCCGCAGCGCGGCGTAGGCCGCCGCGAGATCGGCCACGGCAACCTCGCCCACCGCGCCCTCAAGCGCATGTTCCCCGACAACTTCCCCTACGTTTGCCGCGTAGTGAGTGACATCCTCGAATCCAACGGTTCGTCGTCGATGGCCACCGTATGCGCCGGCACCCTCGCCCTGCTCGATGCAGGCGTCAAGATGAAACGCCCCGTCAGCGGCATCGCCATGGGTCTTATCTCCGACTCCAAGACAGGCCGCTGGGCTGTGCTCAGCGACATTCTCGGCGATGAGGACCACCTCGGCGACATGGACTTCAAAGTCACCGGCACCACCGAAGGCATCACCGCCACACAGATGGATATCAAATGTGACGGCCTCTCTTATGAGATCCTCGAAAAAGCCCTCAACCAGGCCCGCGAAGGCCGTCTGCACATCCTCGGCAAGATCAACGAAACCATCTCCGCTCCGCGCGAGGACTACAAGCCTCACGTGCCCCGCATCGTCACCATGCTCATTCCCAAAGAGCTGATCGGCGCTGTCATAGGCCCGGGCGGAAAAGTGATCCAGGGCATCCAGGAAGAGAGCGGTGCCACCGTTTCGATCGACGAGATCGACGAAGGCGGCTACATCGAAGTGGCTGCCGCCAACAAGGCATCCATCGACAAGGCTCTCGACATGATCAACGCCATCGTCGCGCTGCCCGAAGAAGGCAAAGTCTACAAAGGCACCGTACGCTCGATCCTCGACTTCGGCGCATTTGTCGAATTCATGCCCAACCGCGACGGCCTGCTCCACATCTCGGAAATCTCCTGGGACCGTTTGCCCGACATGGAAGCCAGCGGCCTCAAGGAAGGCGACGAAGTGGAAGTGAAGCTCATCGAAATCGACAAGAAAACGGGCAAATACCGTCTGTCGATGCGTGCCCTTCAGCCCAAGCCCGAAGGCTATGTGGAACGCGAACGCGCACCCCGCGGCGAACGCGGTCCGCGCCGTGACCGTGGCGACCGTGGCGATCGCGGTCCCCGTCGCGACAACCGCAGCGACCGTGGTCCCCGTCAGCCCCGCGAACCCCGCGCTGAACAAGAATAATCCCATCCCCTTATATAAGTAATATATTCCCCCCTTTGAATGCGGATCGTCGTTGATGATGGGCCGCATTCATTTTTTATATATTTACGACGGGCGCGGACGCTGACTGACGCGGGGATGTTGAATGGGATGTTGCATGGGCAAATAGATTTTGCTAATTTTGCGGGAAAATATGCAACCGATTATGAATAAGCCTGTAATATATCAGTTGTTGCCGCGCCTGTTCGGCAACTGCAACGACCATTGCGTGCCCGACGGCACCATAGAGCAGAACGGTTCGGGAAAACTGGCCGACATCTCGGACAAAGTGCTGCACTCGCTCCGCGACATGGGCATCACGCATGTGTGGCTCACCGGCGTCATCGAGCACGCCCAGAAAACCGACTATTCGGCCTACGGCATCCGCCGCGACAACCCCTACGTGGTGAAAGGCCGCGCCGGATCACCCTACGCCATCAAGGACTATTACGCTGTTGACCCCGACATTGCCGTCAGCGTGCCCGACCGCATGCTCGAATTTGAGGCCACGGTGCAGCGCATCCACGATGCCGGCATGAAAGTGATCCTCGACTTCGTGCCCAACCATGTGGCCCGCCAGTATCACTCCGACGCCCGGCCCGCCGATGCCCCGTCCGATTTCGGCGCCTACGACGACACGACGAAATTTTTCTCGCCACGCAACAACTTCTATTACATACCCAACCAGCGTTTCGAGCCCTCGATACCGCTCGGCACCGGAGCCGACGAATACGTCGAATTCCCGGCCAAGGCCACCGGCAACGACTGCTTCACCGCCTTCCCGGGCAAAAACGACTGGTATGAGACCGTCAAGCTCAACTACGGCGTGGACTACGGCGACGGCACACGCCATTTCACTCCAGTGCCCGACACATGGTTCAAGATGCTCCACATCCTCCTCTACTGGGCATCGAAAGGCATCGACGGCTTCCGCTGCGACATGGCCCACATGGTGCCTCTCGAATTCTGGCAATGGGCTATCCGTCAGGTGAAGGCGAGCTACCCCGACATCATCTTCATCGCCGAGATCTACGACGTCAATCTCTACTGGCCGTATATCCACATCGGCGGCTTCGACTATCTCTACGACAAGGTCAACCTCTACGACACCCTGCGCAACATACAGACCTGCAACCACTCGGCCGCCCGCATCACCGACTGCTGGCAGCGGCTGGGCGACATGGGACCCCACATGCTCAACTTCCTCGAAAACCACGACGAGCAGCGCTTCGCCTCGCCGCAATATGCCGGCGACGCCTCGTTCGTGATGCCCTCGCTCGTCGTAGCCGCCACGCTTGGCACCGGCGCCATGATGATCTATTCCGGCCAGGAGCTGGGCGAGAAAGGCGCCGACACCGAAGGCTTCAGCGGCGCCGACGGCCGCACCACCATCTTTGACTACTGGAGCATACCGACGCTGCGCCGCTGGCTGCAGTCGGGCGCGCCCTCGATGACACGCATGACGGCCGCCGAGCGCCGCCTGCGCAAGCAATATGCCACCCTGCTGAAGCTATGCAACAGCGAACCGGCCATCCGCGAAGGCGTGATGTTCGACCTCATGTATGTCAACCTGTCGAACCCGCGCTTCGACCCTCACCGCCACTATGCCTATCTGCGTCACCACGGCGACGACACGCTGCTGATAGCCGTGAACTTCGGCGACACCGCCGCCCACATAGCCATCAACATCCCGCAGCACGCCTTTGATTTCCTCGGCATCGCGCCGGGCGACCGCACCGCCACCGACCTGCTCAGCGGCGACACCCGCGCCATCCGCTTCACAGCCGACGCCCCCGCCGAGCTCACCCTCCCCGCCCACGGCGCCGCAATCCTCCGCCTCGAAAAACCCGGTGCCGCACCCGCAGCAAAGCCCGCCACAAAACAGTCAAAGAAAAAGGCAAAATAAAGGGCCGGTAAATCATGGCAATATAGCACTAAATTCGTAACTTTGCAGCAATCAAACTCATCCCAACCAACAATATGCAGTCTATTGTTCATCCTATCAAGATTTTCGCCGGAACAGCATCACGCTACATGGGCGAGGAGATCTGCAAAGATCTCGGTGTAGAACTCGGCAAAATGAACGTGCAGCACTTCGCCGACGGCGAATTTGAAGTGTCGTTCGAAGAAACCGTCCGCGGTTGTGAAGTGTATCTCGTGCAGTCGACATTCCCCAACTGCGACAACCTCATGGAGCTGCTGCTCATGATCGATGCCGCCAAGCGCGCCTCGGCCCACTCCATTATCGCCGTTATCCCCTACTTCGGCTGGGCCCGTCAGGACCGCAAGGACAAACCGCGTGTGTCGATAGCCGCCAAACTCGTGGCCGACCTTCTGACCACAGCCGGCGTCAACCGTGTGATCACCATGGATTTGCATGCCGATCAGATTCAGGGCTTCTTCAACGTGCCCGTCGATCACCTCTATGCTTCTTCTGTGTTCATCCCCTACATCGAGAGCCTCAAGCTTGAAGATATGGTTGTGGCCACTCCCGATGTGGGCGGTGCCAAACGCGCCAACTCCTACGCCAAATATCTCAACGTGCCCCTGGTGCTCTGCCACAAACACCGCGCCAAAGCCAACGTTGTCGAATCGATGACCGTGATAGGTGACGTGAAGGACAAAAACGTGATCCTGATCGACGATATGGTCGACACCGCAGGCACCATAACCAAAGCCGCCGACCTGATGATGTCGAAAGGCGCCAAATCCGTTCGCGCCCTTGCATCGCATGCCATCATGAGCGATCCGGCCAGCGAACGCGTCGACGCCTCGGCCATGACCGAAATGATCTTCACCAACTCGATTCCGTTCAACAAAGCCTGCAAGAAAGCCACAATCCTCTCCGTGGCTCATCTCTTTGCCGACACCATCCGCCGCGTGCACAACAACGAATCGATCTCCAAACAGTACATCTTCAAATAATCACGGCCCCATTCCACCATACAAAGGCGCTGTGTTGCGGACTTCGTTCCCGGCACAGCGCTTTTTCTCGACATTCAGGATGCAATAAAGAGTATGAACACGCCGGAAGCGGCGAAAAACAGTATGCCCAGGCGGATGACGATGCGATAGCGGAACAATGATGAGCCTCGATAGGCTTCGGGAGCACGACGTGACCGGAATGCCAGCCAAGCACGCAGGAGGTCGAAGAGAAACAGGAGTATGAACCCGGTGGTGGCGATGCCCAACCCTATGTTTTCCAGATTGGAGGAGGCATTGGAGGATGCTTTCGACGCGGAAGGCGGTGAAAGATGTCCGGCTCTGCTGCCTAAATATATCGCCATTGTCAGGAAACCTGCTGCAAAGAGCAATATGCCCAGAAGGTAAAGAGCGTAGGTGCGGCAGCCCTGACGCAGAGCCATGCAGATCAACACTATTTCCACAACCGCGACAATGGCCGCGCCTATCCAGCTCACCCAGATGGGGACGGCATCGACAATGTTGGTGAGCAGCAACAGCAGCCCAACCACAAGTGCGATGTTATGAGGGATTTCCGGACGCTGCATGATTTTAAGGAGAAATGCGGCAGACGCGTAACGCCTACACAGTTATCCAACAGCCCCGACCGGAGAAAAGTTCGGAATGAAGGATCAGAGGGCGTTGACGGCATCGCGCAGCTGCGCCATGGCGCAGAGCAGCTGTTTGCGCGGCATCGCCACGTTGAGGCGCATGAAGCCCTCGCCCTGACGGCCGAACATGGTGCCGGAGTTGAGCCCGAGATGCGCCTTGTCGACAAAAAACGCTTCAAGCTCGGGCTGCGGCAGACCCAGTCCGTGGCAGTCGAGCCAGATGAGGAACGAAGCCTGCGGACGTACGGCACGGATCGTCGGAAGCTCACGCTGAAGGTAATCCTCGACGGCGGCGATGTTGCCCTCGATATATTCCAGCAGCTCGTCGAGCCAGGGAGCGCCCTTCGTGTAAGCCACCTCCGTGGCCAGCGTGGCCGTAAAGAACGGCGACGAGAACTCGTTGGCCTCCATCCACTGGTAGAAACCCTTGCGAAGCTCGGGGTTGGGCACTATCATCCAGGAGCTTACGAGCCCGGGGATATTGAACGTCTTCGACGGAGCGCCGAACGACACCGACACCTCCGCGGCCTCGGGACTGACCGAAGCAAAGGGCACATGATGGCGCCCGTAGAGCATCAGGTCGCCGTGGATCTCGTCGGAGATCACAATCACGCCATATTTCTTAGCCAGAGCGGCCACACGGCGCAGCGTGTCGGCATCCCACTGCAGGCCTATCGGGTTGTGAGGGTTGCACAATATCATCATGCGTGGATGCTCAGTGGCGAAGATGCGCTCAAGGCCTTCAAGATCCATGCGGTAGAACCACTCGCCGTCGCCCGGCACAAGCGGATTCTCAACGACCACGCGGTTGTTGCCCTCGGCTACGATGCGGAACGGATGATAGACCGGCGGCTGAATCACGATCTTGTCGCCGGGACGGGTGAAATAATTGATGGCATAGGCGATGCCGCGCACCACGCCGGGCACGAAAGCCAGCCACCGGCGCTCCGCCTCAAATCCGTGACGTTCTTTGAGCCAGCGCATTATCGACTGCCAGTAGCTCTCCTTGGGGCAGCTGTAACCGTAGACCGGATGGTTGATCCTGCAGCGCAGAGCCTCCGTGATCTCGGGGCATACGGCAAAATCCATATCGGCGATCCAGAGCGGCGTCAGATCATCGCGGCCAAAGATCTCGGCTTCGCCGTCATACTTCATGCAACATGTCCCGTGGCGGTCTATGACCTCATCAAAATTATATTTTCCCATTTCGTGATATTGTATGTTTCCGATGGCTGACGGCAGAGCGGTAACCCCTCACCGGCATCATCCTGCAATTTTTCCTACAAAAGTAAGCGTTTTTTGCTCAATTTCTTAATTTTTGCCTAAATTTGTAATCGTGATTAGATTGACTAATTAGTACCCATCCCGACCCGTAAGCCAAGTATTCTATGGATCCAGACAGAAAACAAATGACCCCGGAAGAAGAGGATCAGCTCATTGAATCAGAGTTTCAGGACGTTCTCGACGGCTATCTCAAGAGCAACCACCGCAAGAAAGTCGAGATCATAGAACGGGCTTTCCGCTTTGCCAAGAAAGCCCACGGCGGCATCCGGCGCCGCTCGGGCGAGCCATATATCCTGCATCCGATAGCCGTGGCCAAGATAGCCTCGCAGGAGATAGGCCTCGGCTCCACCTCGATATGCGCCGCCCTGCTTCACGACGTTGTGGAGGACACCGACTACACCGTCGAGGACATCGAGCAGCAGTTCGGCCCCAAGATCGCCGAGCTCGTCAAAGGCCTCACCAAGATTTCCGGCGGCATATTCGGCGACAAAGCCTCGATGCAGGCCGAAAACTTCCGCAAGCTGCTGCTGACGATGAGCGAGGACATCCGCGTTGTGCTCATCAAGATAGCCGACCGCCTGCACAACATGCGCACCCTCGGGTCGATGGCACCCAACAAGCAATACAAGATAGCCGGCGAGACGCTCTACATCTACGCCCCGCTGGCCTACCGCATGGGCCTTTTCAACATCAAGACCGAGCTGGAGGACCTCAGCTTCAAATATGAGCATCCCGCAGCCCACGAACGCATCACGGCCCTGCTCCGCGAATCGGAGGAGCGCCGCTCGGCCATCTATTCCGACTTTTCAGCCCCCATCCTCGAGCGTCTCAACGGCATGGGTCTCACCTACGACGCCAAGGCGCGCGTGAAATCGGCCTATTCGATATGGCGCAAGATGGAGACGAAGCACATACCCTTCGAGGAAGTCTACGACCTCTATGCCGTGCGCATCATCTTTGAATGTGACGACCCTGCCAACGAGAAGACCATCGCCTGGAACATCTATGCGGCCATCACCGACCTCTACCGCCTGCATCCAGAGCGCACGCGCGACTGGATCAGCACCCCGAAAGCCAACGGCTACCAGGCGCTGCACCTCACCGTGATGGGGCCCGACGGCAACTGGATCGAAGTGCAGATACGCTCCCGCCGCATGGACGAGATCGCCGAGAAGGGCTTCGCCGCCCACTGGAAATACAAGGTAGGCGAAGGCGAGGAAGAAACCGAGCTCCACGCATGGCTCAGCACCATCAAGGATATCCTCGACGACCCGACGCCTAATGCCGTCGACTTTCTCGACACACTGAAACTCAATCTGTTTGCCGCCGAAATCGTGGTGTTCACGCCCAAAGGCGAGCTCATCACCCTGCCGCAGAAAGCCAGCGTGCTCGACGTGGCCTTCACGCTCCACTCGCAGATAGGCAGCAAATGCATCGCCGGTAAGGTCAACCATAAGCTCGTGCCCCTGTCCTACCGCCTCAACAGCGGCGACCAGGTGGAAGTGCTCACCTCGCAGTCGCAGAAGCCCAAGCCCGAATGGGAAAAATTTCTCGCCTCCGCCAAAGCGCGCACACGCCTGCGCAAAGCCCTCCGCTCGGAGCTGGCGCCCACCATCGACAAGGGCCGCGAGATACTCCAGAAATTCCTCGACGACGCCGAGGTCAAAGGCTCCAACGAGGTGCTCACGAAGATGATGTCGTTTTACCACATCACCACCCGCGACAACCTCTACTACAAGCTCGGAGCGGGCGAGATAAGCCTCGACGGCTACGTGCTCAAGGACTCGCCCAAGACGTCGCCCGGCCTGCTGAAAAAGATTTTCCGCATCGGCACCGGCAAGTCGAAATCGGCGGCCTCGAAAGACAGCGCCGATGAATCGGGACCGCGCATCACCACGCCTGAAAAGATCAACATGAAGGAAGTGTATTCGCTCGTCTACAACGACAACGAGCAAAACTTCGTGTTCTCCGACTGCTGCCGCCCCGTGCCCGGCGACGACGTGATGGGATTTGTCAACGACGCCGGACAGGTGGAGGTGCACTCGCTCACATGCCCGCGCGCACAAGTGCTCAAAGCCGGCTACGGACCGCGCATCGTGGCCACCCGCTGGGAAAACGTGCTCAGCACGTTCCCGGCCGAAATACTCATCGAAGGCGTTGACCGCCACGGCATCCTACACGAGCTCACACAGCTGATATCCAAGCAGATGAACATCGACATACGGTCGCTCCACATCGACACCGACAAGGAAGTGTTCCGCTGCAGTCTGGGTGTGCTGGTGCGCGACACCGAAGCCATCAGCGACCTGTGTGCCAAAATCAAGAAAGTGGCCGGCGTGCAGAGCGCCGTCCGCAACGAACTGTAATGTCATGTCCTACAAGTTACGCTTCAACCGCAAAAACATCCTGCTCGCAGCCATCTACGCCGCCTGCGTCCTCATCATATTCCTCACCATCCCCGACAAGGAGACAAATCGCTACAGCTACGAGCTGGGCAAGCCGTGGAACTACGACGCTCTGGTCATCGACTCCAACCTCCGCATCGACGCCGACTCGGCGCTCGTCAACGCGATGGTCGACTCGGTGATGAACCACTACACCCCGTCGTACTACCGCGACAGCCAGCGGGAAGCCCGCCTGCTGAAGAGCTATGAAGAGCAACTCAGCGCCATCCCCTCGCTCAGCGACGACCGCTACCGCCGCGAGCGCGTCATGGCCAACATCCGCGCCATCTACAACGGCGGCATCATCGACGCCGACACCCGCCTGCTCCCCGACCAGATCAACCTGCGCGTCACCGACAAGGAGAAGAAATCCGTTGGCAAAGACATGTTCATCACCCCAATCGAGGCTTTGCAGCAGCTGATGAGCAATGTGAAAAACGACACCCTCATCAGCAACGCCCTCTATGCCAACCGCATCGACCTGGAGCCCAACATTCTCTACGACAGCGTGGCCTACCGCGACCAGATGAACACGCAATATGAGTTTTATTTCAACGAAAACTCGTTTGAGTTTCCGGCCGGCTCGAAAATCGTGGAGCGCGGCGACCCCGTGACGCCGAAAGTCTACCGCTATCTGCAGGCCTATGAGCGCCAGATGAGCGGCATCAGCGAAAGCGGCCTCCACATCCGGCAGGTGAGATCGATAGGCTCGGCCATCGTCATCCTGCTGATGCTCGGCATGCTCTACGGCTTCATAGCGCTCTTCCGCCGCGACTATTTCGCCAATCTCAGGGTGATGATGATGCTCTCGCTGCTGGTCACCGGCTTCGTGGTGATAGGCTCGGCGTTCAACACTTCGTTTGACCACGGCATCTACATCGTGCCCTTCACCATCATACCGATAGTGCTCCTGGTGTTCCTCGATTCGCGCACCGCTTTCTTCGCCTACATGGTCACTCTCATGACGGTGACGGCGCTCAACCACTACATCTGGGACTTCTTCGTCATCCAGTTTGCCGCCGGCTTCGTGGCGCTGATCACCATCCGCGAGCTGAGCAAGCGCTCCCAGCTGCTGAGTTCGGCGCTGTGGGTGTTCCTCTGCTACTCCGTGACCTACTGCGCCGTGCAGCTCATGCAGACGGGCCAGTTCTCGAGCATCGACACCGGCATGTTCGGCGCCCTGGCCATCAACTCGCTGCTCATCTCCTTCGCCTATATCCTGATTTTCGTCATCGAAAAATGCTTCGGATTCATATCGCGCGTGACGCTCGTTGAACTCTCCGACATCAACCATCCGCTGCTGCGAGAGCTCTCGCAGGAGTGTCCGGGCACTTTCCAGCATTCCATGGCCGTGAGCAACATCGCCGCAGCAGCCGCCGGACGCCTCGGCGCCAACGTGCAGCTCATACGTGCCGGCGCGCTCTACCACGACATAGGCAAGATCGGCAACCCCGCCTTCTTTACCGAAAACCAGCACGGCATCAACCCCCACGACACGCTCACCCCGCTGCAGAGCGCACGCATCATCACCGGTCATGTGACCGACGGCGTGCACCGCGCCGAGAAAGCCAAGCTGCCCAAGCAGCTGCGCGACTTCATCCTGCAGCATCACGGCCGCGGCACGGCACGCTATTTCTACACCACCTACTGCAACCAGCATCCCGACGAGGAGGTTGATCCGACACCGTTCAAATACCCCGGCCCGAATCCACAGACCATCGAAGCCTCCATACTGATGATGGCCGACGCCGTCGAAGCCGCCTCGCGCTCGCTCAAGGACCACTCCCCCGAAAGCATCGACGCCCTGGTGTCGAAGATCATCGACTCGCAGGTGAGCGAGGGACTCCACAACGAATCGCCCATCTCGTTCCGCGACATCACCGAGATCAAGAAATCGTTTGCTTCGACACTCCGCACCATGTATCACTCGCGCATCGCCTATCCCGAAGCCGTCAAGCCGGCCGCTCCCGACGCACCCGGCGCCGACAAAGGCCAATAATTGTTAACGAAGAGCATAAACGTTCCGGCTACACGTTATTATATTATATATAGCCCGGCTTTGTGCCGACGAATCATAACCGCAAACAAACCCTCATGAACACTGTCAGCATCACAATAAGCATCCTCGCCATACTGGCCGCGATCTTCGGCTCGTTCCGCTCCATGAGATGGGCTCCGGCAGCCGGATGGTGCGCTCTCGCCGCTCTGACGGCCGCCTCGGCCGGCGCTCCCGGCTGGCAGACAATACTCTTCTGGGGTATAGCCGCAGCCATCGCGCTGGCCATCAACGTCATGCTCCCCGACATCGTGACCCGCACCAACAGCGGCACGCCCTTCATAGCCGGCGGTGCCCTCGCCGGCACTTTCACCGGACTGATAATGTCGCAGCCCGCCATGATAGGCGGCGCGGTGATCGGCGCCCTGTTCGGCGCCCTCGCCTTCGGCCGGATGGCCTCAGGCCGCGCCATGGGATTTCCTTCGCGCCGATATTTCAATTATGTCCTCGCCAAAGGATTTCCCGCCGTAATCACCACCTGTCTGTGCGGCCTCGCCGTGCTCTATATCATCAACGTAATCCACTCAACGCAATGATACGCAAAATATTACCGGCCATAGTGCTCCTGTTGACGGCACTGTCATCGGCTGCTCAGAACAATTTCGACAAGATACGCCGCGAGAAGCCCGACTTCGACCAGATACGCCGTGAGATCAACGACCGCAACTCCGACTATTACTATCCCCGCCTGATGGCCGAATACGAGCGCAACGACACTCTGATGAAGCTCGACAAGTTCCGCTATCTCTATCTGGGCTATTCATTGCAGGAGGATTACAACCCCTACCGCCAGCCGTCGGTCAGCAACTCGACGGCCTTCGACATAAGCCGCGCCAAGCTCACGCCGCAGGAGTGCGACACCGTGATCAAATACGCCAATCTGGCGCTCGACGACAACCCCTTCGACCTCAACCAGATGCACGTGCTCATATCGGCCTACAAGCAGCGCCACAACTTCAAGATGGCCGCCATCTGGCAGTATAAGTTCAACTACATTCTGATGGCCATCGTGTCGACCGGCACTGGCATGGACGAGGAAAACGCATGGTATGTGATCGAGCCGCAACACGAATATGTGCTCCTCAACGTGATGGGCTACACGGTCACCAACCACCTCTTCTACGAGCCTTATTTCGAATACCTTACGGTGGTCGACGGTGCCGGAAGGCCTAACGGCGGATTCTATTTCAACATCCACCACGTGCTCGAGGAATACTACCGTAAATTTCCCGAAGAACTTTAGCCGCCCGGTTGTTGCACATGTCGGCTTTTTTGGCTAAATTTGCACATGAAAGGTTCTTTGGACCAGTTGCGTAAAACATTAAAACACTGTTATTTATGAACTATCGTAGAGTTGTGATGGCGATGGCCATCGCCCTGACGCTCCCGCTGTGCGCCGCTGCCGATGAGGTGTTGCGTTCGCCCGACGGCAACGTAGTGCTCACCTTCAGCCTCCGCGACGGGGGCACACCTGTCTATGCCGTGACTTATAAAGGACTGCCCGTGGTCAACACCTCCGACATGGGCTTCGAATTCAAAACCATCAGCGCCGGATCGGGATTCACCCTCGCCGGCACCGAGCGCGACGATGTCCGCGAGACGTGGGCTCCCGTATGGGGCGAGAACGACTCGATCGCCAACAACTACAACGCGCTCACCGTCAGCCTCACAAAGCCCGCCAAAGCCGGCGCTTTTGAAATGAACATCGACTTCCGCGCCTACAACGACGGCGTCGGTTTCCGCTACCGTTTCCCCGCCGCCGACGGCAAGGAGCTCACCGTCACCGACGAGCTCACACAGTTTGCCATGCCCTCCGACATGACGGCATGGTGGATACCGGGCGATTACGACACCCAGGAATATGAATACACCCGCTCGCGCCTGAGCGAGATACGCGCCCACAACCTCAAGGACGAGAAGACAGGCAACGTGTCACAGACAGGCTTTTCGCCCACCGGCGTGCAGACCTCGCTGATGCTCAAATCCGACAACGGTCTCTACGTCAACCTCCACGAAGCCGCACTCGTCGGCTTCCCGGCCATGCACCTCAACCTCAACGACACCACGATGGTGTTCACCTCATGGCTCACCCCCGACCGCAACGGCAACAAAGCCGAGATCAAGCTGCCCTTCTCGACGCCATGGCGCGCCATCATGGTGAGCGACCGCGCCACCGACATCCTGGCTTCCGACCTCATCTACAACCTCAACGACCCGCTGGCCCTCGACGACACCTCATGGATCCACCCCACAAAATATATGGGCGTGTGGTGGGAGATGATCACCGGCAAGAGCTCGTGGGCCTACACCGATGCCGAGAATTTCGACCTCGCCACCTTCGACTATTCCAAAGCCAAACCCAACGGCCGCCACGGCGCCAACAATGAAAACGTGCGCCGCTACATCGACTTCGCCGCCGACAACGGCATGGACGGCCTCCTCATCGAGGGCTGGAACATAGGCTGGGAGGACTGGTTCGGCAAGGAGAAGGACTTCGTGTTTGACTTCATCACCTCCTATCCCGACTTCGACATCAAGGCGCTCAACGACTATGCCCATCAGCGCGGCATCAAGCTGATAATGCACCACGAGACCTCCGGCTCCATACCCAACTACGAGCGCTGGATGGACCGCGCCTACGACCTTATGAACCAGTATGGCTACGACGCCGTGAAGAGCGGCTACGTGGGCAACATACTGCCGCTGGGCGAGAACCACTACAACCAGAACTCGGTGCGCCACTATCTCGACGCCGTCAAGAAAGCCGCCGACCATAAAATCATGGTAAACGCCCACGAAGCCGTGCGCCCCACCGGCCTGGCCCGCACCTATCCCAACCTCATCGGCAACGAGAGCGCCATGGGCACCGAATACCGCAACATGTCGCCCGCCCATGTCACCATCCTCCCGTTCACACGTCTGAAAGGCGGCCCGATGGACTTCACCCCCGGCATCTTCCGCATGGACATCGGCTCGTTTGTACCCGGTTCCGACGAGCATAAGAAGGCCACCGTGGCCAACCAGCTCGCCCTCTACCTCACCATGTACTCGCCGCTGCAGATGGCCGCCGACCTTCCGGAGCACTATGCCGAGAAAGCCGACGCCTTCCAGTTCATCAAGGATGTGCCCGTCGACTGGCAGAAGAGCCGCTATCTCGACGCCGAGCCGGGCGAATACATCGTCGTGGCCCGTCAGGACAAGAAGAGCGCCGACTGGTATGTTGGCGGCGTGACCAACGGCGATGCCCGCGACTACGACCTCGCCTTCGACTTCCTCACCCCCGGCAAAGTCTACCAGGCCTCCATCTACACCGACGCCCCCGACGCCGACTGCTACACCAACCCCGAAGCCTACCGCATCCGCACCCTCAACGTCACCGCCAACGACGTCCTCCCCATCCACATGGCCCGCGGCGGCGGCTTCGCCATCTC
>URWH01000004.1 GCA_900551515.1 uncultured Porphyromonadaceae bacterium | reverse complement strand
ACGGTATTTCCCGTTGTTGAGGAGTGAACCGGGCTTGATGTTCTGCATGATGCTGAAAACTGAATGATTGGTTTGTGCAAAGTTAACACTAATTAGGGTAGTTTGCAATAATTTGCACACTTTTCAACGAATTAAAAAAAGGTGGCCGATGTTGTGTTCGGACTATGTAATGTGATGACACGCAGTGTATTGTCTAATGTATCTGCGTCATCGCAATCCGGAGAGGAGTTCCGGATTGGCGACAAGCCAGAGAATATCGTTGGCACGGAACGTGGTCGATTTGTCGGGCGTGATATAAACGCCGTCGCGCATGATGCTGACCAACAGCGAACTGTAGCGGGTCGACAGCTCCGACTCCGCTACAGTCTTGTCGATAAGCACCGATTCGTCGGATAGCTGCAGCGACGTGAGTTTCATGTCGGTGGCTTTCACTCCGGAGGCGTTTTCCACGGGTTGTGCTTCGATGGCCGGAAGCAGGCGCTGAATCTCGTCCTCCGTGCCTATGATCGAGAGCGTGTCGCCCGGGAAAAGCCGGATATTCCCCGAGGGGACCGGGATGACGGTGGTGCCGCGCTGAATGGATGCCACGCTGATACCATAGGTGGAGCGGAGCCCCGAGTCGGCAAGCTTCATCCCGACAAACGGGCATGCATAGCCCACGGTGACAAATGCCATGTGGAGATTGCTGATGATGTTGTTGTTGTGACCCGATCGACGCAGCTCGCGTTCGTTGAGGTTGTCGATGAATTTTTTCTCGATGTTGTGCATCTGGCGGCTCACCTGCTTGGATATCACCACGGTTATGAGGAGGAACACGCCGAGACCTGCAAACAGTCCGGTGCGCGGAGTGTAGATTGAAGCGATGGCATAATAGATGAAAGCCAGCGACAAGATCAGGCGGAATATGCGCAGCACGACGAGCGGTACATTGAAGCGGGCGTTGGCACTGAGGAGCGTTTCGCGCTCGTTCTTCTTCGACGACGGATAGGAGAGGGCCAGGAGGAAGGGAGCCATAGCTGCAATGGTGATCAGCGCGCAGATCAGGCGTCCCCATTGCGGCATGATTTCCGTCATCAGCGGAAGCAGCCAATGGCCCGAAATGAGACAGATGGCCGTCAGGACGGTGGCATAGAGGAGTATGCGCCACACATAACGCTTGAGCACCGCCCGCCATATCTTTCCGGTTTCGCTCTCCTCGCCTGCCGTCTTTGAATAGCGGTCGATGAGGAAGTGAAGCCGTTTGGGCAGATGGCGCTCGACATAGCCGTAGACAGGGTCGGCCATGCGTATGAAATAGGGGGTGGTGAATGTGGTGAGCACCGACACCGCCACGACGATTGGGTAGATCGTGGGATCGAGCACGCCGAGCTGCATGCCGAGGGATGCGATGATGAAGGCAAACTCACCGATCTGTGTCAGGGAGAATCCCGATTCGATGGCCACCTTCAGCGTCTGTCCGGAAACGAGCATGCCGAAGGTGCCGAAGGTGATCATCCCGACTATCACCACGCCCGACAGGATGAGTATGGGGCTCGCATATTCGACGATCACGTCGGGGTTTACCATCATGCCCACGGAAATGAAGAACACCGATCCGAAAAGATCTTTCACCGGAAGCGTCACGTGCTCGATGCGTTCGGCAAAGCTTGTGCCTGCGAGTATCGATCCCATCACGAAAGCGCCGAGGGCCAGCGAGAAGCCGCAGTAGACCGAGAATACGGCCATACCGAGACAGAGCCCCATGGAGATGATCAGGAGCGTTTCGCTGTTGAGATAGCGGCGGCAGGCATTGAGGGCCGACGGCAGCACGAACACGCCGACGGCAAACCATGCGATGAGGAAGAACAGAAGCTTGCTGATGCTGAAAAGCATTTCAGAGCCCTGCACGCTGTTGTTGAGGGCGATCGACGACAGGATCACCATCATCAGGACGGCAAAAAGATCCTCGACAATCAGCACGGCAAACACCTGTGATGCAAACTTCTTGTGGCTGATGCCCAGATCGTTGAACGCTTTGATGATGATGGTGGTCGACGACATCGACAGCATGCCTCCGAGAAACAGCGAGTTGATGTCGGAAAAGCCAAGGAGATTGCCTATGCCGAATCCGGCGCACATCATGCCGATGACAATGATGAGCGCCGTGGTGACGGCCGAGCCGCCCGCATTGATGAGCTTTTTGAAGCTGAATTCCAGTCCGAGCGAAAAGAGCAGGATCACAATGCCCAGCTGCGCCCAGAATTCGATGTTGCTCTCAGTGGTGACCGAGGGCAGATATTTGAAATTGGGGCTTGCAAGGAATCCGGCCACTATGTAGCCGAGCACTACGGGCTGTTTTATCCATTTGAAAAACAGGGTGGTGCCGGCACCAAGAATCAGAATAAACGCCAGATCGGTGATCAGGCTCTCGACATTGAGTTCGCCGGCAGCCTGTGCCGCGGAGGGTGCTACTGATAGCAGTATGGTGTCGGGTAGAAACATTTAAACGTCAGGCTGTGACTTGGTTTGCGAGTGATATGGATTCGGTGGGCTTTATATGCCGGAGATCTTCAAACAGCTTGATGAAGTCGACGGTCTCACGGGCAAGGGTGACCAGGTTGAGTCGCGTAAGCGGGGCGGCGTAGTCGTATTCTACATACACATCGATAAGCGTGACGCGATTGTCGGCAAGACACTTGCGGTAGCCCTCGATGTCCACCACTATATCCGAGATCTTAAGCCTGATGATGCGCATCTCGCCGGCAAGGCGCAGGCGGTGTTCGATCTGCTCGAGAATCATCAGGATGAATATGATCAGCGCGGTGGCGACGATCGAAACCGTGTACATGCCCACGCCGACCGCCAGTCCGATAGTGGCCACCATCCATATTCCGGCGGCGGTGGTGAGGCCGCGGACCGATCCTTTGCCCTGAATGATAGCGCCGGCACCGAGGAAACCGATGCCGGTGATCACCTGCGCTGCTATACGCCCGGGGTCGCCGTTCTTCAGACCGAGGTATTCCTGCGGAACGTAGATCGACAGGATCATGGCGAGGGTAGCTCCCATGGAGATGAGCGCAAACGTGCGCAGGCCCGCGGTCTGTCCTTTGCGCTTACGCTCCATCCCGACACAGCAACCTAGCAACAGGCTCAGAAGCAGCTTGTAGACAGACGAAACGGCGGTCACTTCCACCGAGTTGACGGAGTCGTAGATATAGCTGAACAGATCGGTCATTGCGGCCGTATTATTTTTTCAGTGTGAACTTGCGGGATGTGAGGCGGAAATTGTCGGCAAAAAGTTCTACGGTGTATTCGCCGGGATTGAGGGTGGTGTTGACGTCCCAGTAGATGGTGATGCCGGTGATTTCATCGCCTGAATATTCAACATTCTTGCGGGCGGTGAAGGGGAGCTTCTGGCCTTCGAACGAGAATGATCCGGTGTTGCCGAGCAGGCTTCCTTCGGGACCGGTCAGACGCAGGTATATGGTCTTTTCACCGACAGGCGTGGAGTTGTTCTGCGGGATTGTGAAGGTCACCATCAGCTGGCGGGCTTTGGTCACGTTCTTTTCGCGTTTGCCCTTCTTGTTGAGCGGAGTGAGCGTTACGGCTGTCACATTGAGTTTCTCGGCAAGCGTCATGCGCTCGGTGAGATGCTCATTCTGCCGGGTGACTTCACTCACTTGCGAGGTGAGCTGCTGGTTGCGGTCGATCTCCTGTTCGAGATTTTCACGCAGTATGCCGTTTTCCTTTCCGAGCGAGTCGACCATAGCCACGTAATGGCGCAGCAGGCCGCGAAGGCTTTCAATCTCTTTCTGCAGCTTGTCGATTTCGGCTTTGTTGCGCACCTTCTGGTCGTTAAGCTGGCGCAGGAGCTCTTCCACTTTGGCTTTTGAGGAGTTGTATTTCGCCAGGATAGAGTCGTTTTCGAGCTTTATGGCGGCGTTTTCGAGCTGCTGATACTGATTGTCGAGCTGGGTGAGGTCGGCGGCCATGGCCATGTTGGCCGAATCGATTTTCATCTGTTCGAGCTGCGCTTTCGCCTCCGAGAGCTCGATGCTCTGGGAGTTGCTCTTGATGAGTGTGGTGGCAAGCCATACACACAGGCCGATCAGCAGAGCGGCGCCTGCACCTATAATAATATAGTTTTTCTTTTTCATATCTGTGAGAGTGAGTGTTGGAGAGATTTTAAGGGGGCTGTCATGAACTGTCGTGAAGATAGTTCAACCCGACAGCCTCCGTATGTTGCTAATGCCCGTGGAGCGGGAGCATCTTACATGTTGCGTCCGTGGCAGTTTTTGAATTTCTTGCCGCTGCCGCAGGGACAGGGATCGTTGCGGCCCACTTTCGGCGCTGCCTTTATGGGCATCGGGCGCTGCTTCTCGCCTTGCTGAGCCGAAGCGGCGGCGCGGGTAGCATTCTCGCCCGGCATGCTTTCGCGGGAAGTCTGATATTGATTCTTCACGCTTGGCGACTCGGGCATGGCGCGCTGCACTTCGGGCGCGGGACGCTGCGATGCGGCCTCGCCGTTGTCGGCAGGCTGGCGCGACGGCACGTGGATGTGACCGCGGAGGAGCACCGACACAACCTTTGAGTTGAGGTTGTTGAGCATCTGCTCGAAGAGGTGGAACGATTCCACTTTATAGATGACCAGCGGATCTTTCTGTTCGTAGGATGCGTTCTGCACCGACTGGCGCAGCTGGTCGAGCTCGCGGAGATGTTCTTTCCATAGTTCGTCGATGGTCATGAGCAGCACCATCTTCTCCCATTCCTTGACAATCGAGCGGGAGTCGGAGGCATAAGCCTCGGCCAGATCGACGCGCAGGTAGAACACGCGTTTGCCGTCGGTCATCGGCACTACGATGCGGCCGTCGGAGCCGTGTTCGTCAACCCATTTCTTGATTACGGGGTCGGCTATTTCGGTGATTCGGCTGTTGTTGCGGTTGAGCGCTTCCATGGCGGCGGAGTGCAGCGATTCGATAAGCTCTTCCTTGCTGCGGTTGCGGAATTCCTCTTCGGAGAACGGCATCTCGATGGCCAGAAGCTTGAACACATCCATGGCGAGATCTTCGTAGTCGGAAGGCGCGCTGTAGGTGTTGAGGAGGTTTTCGATGACGTCCCAGAACATGTTGTTGATGTCGACGCCGATGCGTTCGCCGAGCAGTGCGTGGTGGCGGCGCGAATAGATGTAGGTGCGCTGCTTGTTCATCACGTCGTCATATTCGAGGAGGCGCTTGCGGATGCCGAAGTTGTTTTCTTCGACGCGTTTCTGGGCGTTCTCGATGGCGTTGTTGATCATTTTCGATTCGATCATCTCGCCCTCTTTGAGGCCGAAGCGGTCGAGCATCCTCATGACACGGTCGGTGACGAACAGACGCATCAGCTGGTCCTCGAACGACACGTAGAATACCGAAGAACCCGGGTCGCCCTGACGGCCGGAACGGCCGCGGAGCTGCCGGTCGACGCGGCGCGATTCGTGGCGCTCGGTGCCTATGATGGCGAGGCCGCCGGCTGCTTTCACTTCATCCGGCAGCTTGATGTCGGTACCGCGGCCGGCCATGTTGGTTGCGATGGTGACGGTGCCCGCTTTACCGGCGAGGGCCACGATCTCGGCCTCTTTCTGGTGCAGCTTGGCGTTGAGCACGTTGTGGGGGATGTTGCGCATCTTGAGCATGCGCGACAGAAGTTCGGAGATCTCTACCGACGTTGTGCCGACGAGCACCGGACGGCCTTGCGAGACGAGGCGCTGGATCTCGTCGATGACAGCGGCATATTTCTCTTTCTTGGTCTTGTAGACGCGGTCCTTGAGGTCGTGACGTGCAACGGGTTTGTTGGTGGGAATGGTGATGACGTCAAGTTTGTAGATGTCCCAGAATTCACCGGCTTCCGTCTCGGCCGTACCGGTCATGCCGGCCAGCTTGTGATACATGCGGAAGTAGTTCTGGAGCGTGATGGTGGCGAATGTCTGCGTGGCGGCTTCCACCTTGACGCCTTCCTTGGCTTCGATGGCCTGATGGAGTCCGTCGGAGTAGCGTCGGCCCTCCATGATACGGCCGGTCTGTTCGTCGACAATCTTGATCTTGTTGTCGTCGATCACATATTCAACATCTTTTTCGAAAAGGGTATAGGCTTTGAGAAGCTGCGTGACGGTGTGGACGCGCTCGGCCTTGACGGCGTAGTTCTGCATGAGCTCGTCTTTTTTCTGACGGCGCTCTGCGGGATCCTGGATCGTTTCGGCTTCGGAAAGCTCCGATGCGATATCGGGGAGGACGAAGAAGTTGGGGTCGGCCGAGTTGCCGGTGAGGGTGTCGATGCCTTTGTCGGTGAGCTCAACGGAGCGGTTTTTCTCGTCGATGACGAAATAGAGCGGCTCGGTGGCCTTGGGCATTTCGCGTGAGTTGTCCTGGAGATAGTAGGCTTCGGTCTGAAGAAGGATGTTTTTCATGCCTTCCTGGCTGAGGAAGCGGATGAGCGCGCTGTTTTTCGGCAGACCTTTGTAGGCGCGGAAGAGCAGCAGGGCGCCCTCTTTGCGCACTTCCTTATCTTCGCTCGCGAGCTTGGCCTTGGCCTCGGAGAGAATCTGGGTGACGAGGCGGCGCTGCGCGTTTACGACGGTTTCCACGTTCGGGCGGAACTGTTCGAACATCTGATCGTCGCCTTTGGGCACGGGGCCGGAGATGATGAGCGGGGTGCGGGCATCGTCAATGAGCACGGAGTCGACCTCATCGACAATGGCGTAGTAGTGCTTGCGCTGCACCATATCGCCGGGCGTCAGCGCCATGTTGTCGCGGAGGTAGTCGAAACCGAATTCGTTGTTGGTGCCGAAGGTGATGTCGCAGTTGTAGGCGGCGCGGCGCTCAGGCGTGTTGGGCTCGTGCTTGTCGATGCAGTCGACGGTCGAGCCGTGGAACATGTAGAGCGGTCCCATCCATTCCGAGTCGCGTTTCGAAAGATAGTCGTTGACGGTCACCACATGAACGCCGCGGCCCGAAAGCGAGCGGAGGAACACCGGGAGCGTTGCGACGAGTGTCTTGCCTTCGCCGGTGGCCATCTCGGCTATTTTGCCCTGATGGAGGACGATGCCGCCGATGAGCTGCACATCGTAGTGGACCATGTCCCAGGTGATCTCGTTGCCGCCGGCCATCCAGTGGTTTTTGTAGATGGCTTTGTCGCCTTCGATGCTGATGAAGTCCTTGCCCTGGGCGGCGAGCTCGCGGTCGAGCGCCGTAGCGGTGACTTCGATGGTGGGGTTGGCGGCGAAACGGGCAGCTGTCTCACGCATTATGGCGAACACTACGGGGAGATGTTCGTTGAGCTTGTCCTCGATGGTGTCGAGGATGTTTTTCTCGCGGCGGTCGAGCTCGTCCCACAGGGGCTGGCGTTTTTCAACGTCGATTGACTCTACTTCACTGCGGATTTCGTCGATGCGGTTGCGGTCGGCTTCGGTGGCCTTGCGGATGTCGTCGCGGATGTCGTCGATCCTCTCGCGGAGCTGATCGTGCGTAAGCTTCTGCATTTCAGGACCGAGAGCCTTGATCTGTTCAACGATCGGGTTTATCTCTTTGAGGTCGCGTTGCGACTTGTTGCCAAATATTTTGCTTAAGAATGAGTTGATTGACATTTATGTTGTTGTGTTTTAATTATTTGCATTTGAGATTCGGCCAATTTTGAAGGTTGATGCCAAAATCAAGTGCAAAGATAGTGAAAATGGGCGAGATAAGGGGGTTAAAAGCGCTAAATAATGTGCCGGATTGTGACGTTTTGTCGCAATTCGGCATCGGAGGGCATGATTATTCCTTCTTCGGCATCGTTACGTGGAAGTAGGGATTGGGGGTGTGCTCGCGTTCGATGATATTGATGAGACGATTGACAATGTCGGGATGCCCGGCGGCTATGTCGTTGTCTTCATGGATATCGTCGGCGAGGTTGTAGAGATGCGGCTTCCCGGATTTGACTATGAGTTTCCAGTCGCCTTCCCTTACACCGATCTGATCCGTTTCATCGAATTCCCAGTAAAGGAACGGATGGACGGCCTGTCCGGGCTGATCCATAAGCGTAGGATAGAAGGAGATGCCGTCAAAGCGGTCGTCGGCCACGTCGGGGTTGGCATATCGGCCGGGAAAGTCGGAAACGCCGGTGAGACGTGCCATTGTCGGCATTATGTCGTAGAAAGCGATCTGCAGGTCCGATGTGCGGCCGGGTCGTATTGTGCCGGGCCAGTAGGCAATGAACGGCACGCGTATGCCTCCCTCATGGATCTGGCGTTTGAGTCCGCGCAGCTTGCCGTCGCGACCGAAAAATGTGGGGTCGGCACCGCCTTCTTCATGAGGTCCGTTGTCGCTGGTGAAGATGACGAGGGTGTTGCGGTCGAGTCCTTTTTCGCGAAGCAGGCGCAGGATGTCGCCCACGTAGGTATCGAGGCGCGTGATCATCGCCGCAAACTGGGCGTGGGTGTGTGTGGTGGCGTTGTAACGCGACCCCTCCTGTCCGGGCCAGTCGGAATCTTCGGCAAACCGGGCGCGATAGGATGCGACGATCGAGTCGTCGGGCTGGACGAGCTCGGCGTGGGGCAATGTGTAGGTGAGGAGGCCGAAGAACGGCTTGTCGGCCGACTGGCTCCCGAGCCATTCCATCGCCTTGGAGTGGATGATGTCGGCGGAATATTGCGGACGCTTGTTGTAGTCGGGACCGAACATCGGATACTCGATATTGTCTTCCAGCACCACGCGCACGGTGGCTGTGTCACCGGCCTGGCGGCTGAAGCGGTTCAGGAAGTTGGGGTAATAGAGATGTGCCTGAAATTGACAGATATATCCGAAATATTCGTCGATGCCGCGCTTTTCGGGAACGGAGCGGGAGCCTTCGTAGCCTCCTGCCCATTTGCCGAACATGCCGGTGTTGTAGCCGCGGTCCTTGAATATCTCAGGCAGGACTATATGCGCCGAGTCGTAGGGGTGCTGCCCGACTATGGAAAAGTCGGTGTTCCTGCCATACTTCACGGTCGGCACATCGCGCCAGTATTCTTTGTTGCCTCTTACTTCGCAGTGGCCCGAATGCTGGCCGGTCATGAGCGATGCGCGTGACGGAGCGCTGACCGGGCTTCCGGCGTAGGCTTGCGTGAAGCGCAGACCCTGAGCCGCCATGCTGTCGATGCACGGAGTCGATATGTAGGGCTGGCCGTAGCATCCGAGATCGCCGTATCCCATGTCGTCGCACATGATGATGAGCACGTTGGGTCGGTCGCTCTGCCGCATCCCGGAATCATTTCCGGTTGCGGCAACGGGAAGCGTCAATGCGCCGGCTCCTGCAAGAAGAAGCATTTCTTTTGTTTTCATTGTCTTGTCGCTAACGTGTGAAAGGTTGAGTGAATGTGGATTAGATGGCGATGACACTCCGGTCCGGAAGGATGGTGAGAGGGCGGGAATGTCAACGCAGGCTGACGGGACGTATGGTTGCGGCGTTGGGCGACCGTATGCGGAGCACGCTGGCCACGGTCGGCGCTATGGCGCGGGCGTCGACAGGTGTGTCGATGCGCCGCGGGGCAACGGACGGAGCCAGAATGAATGCCGGAATGCGCGTGGCGTTGGCACGTTCCGACGGACGTGTCTTCTTGGTTTTGGCTTTGACGGTTGTCGACGGCTCGTCGTCGGTGATTACCCAGCCGGGGTTGATCTCGATGATGACGTCGCCGCAGTGCTCAACCGACGTGTTGCGCTTGAGGGCCTGAGGATCGTCGCCGGCACGGGCGGCAAGGATGTCGTCGATGGTGTAGACGTTGCACACGCCGGCCATGCGGGCGAGGAAGTCGGCCACCTCCGTGCGGAATGCCGACAGGCTGAGATCGCGGTCGGCTATGAGTTTGCGGTTGAGGAAAAATTGCTTGTCGTAGTAGCCCGAAATCCAGTCGCCGTTGCCGTGTGTGGCCATGAGATACATGTCGAGCAGCGACATGGCTTTGCGTATGGAGTATTCGCCCGTGGGGACGTTCCATTTGGTGTCGTCCGAAGGAAAACGGTTCTCGGCTGGTATGCCCGAGAGGAATACGGTGATGTTTCCGGTGCCGGCGGCGCGTTCGGCGGCGGCAAAAAGCCGGGCGAGATCGCGGTCGAGCCGGATGTACATGTCCATGGTCTCGGCGCGGTCGGCTTCGGCAGGGCTCACGGTGTAGGTGAGACTGAGCATGTCGGTGGCTGCGTCACGTCCGAGCGAGCCCGACGTGATGAGGTCGATGCCGAGATCCGTCACTTCGGTGTTGGCCATCGGGGTGGATTTGAACGCCTCAAACCGGTCGAACTGCCGCTGCGGATACTGATGGCGGAATGGCTTGGCGCGTTCGGCGCGTGACAGGAACGGATAGGCGTCCATCGGCAGCGCGGGCACCCATTTCATGGTGTCGAGCCGCGAATGGAGCGGGTTGCGGTAGTTGCGGTTGGTGACCGCGCGGGGCATATCTTTGTAGAATGTCGAAGATGCCCAGTTGCCGGTGTGGTCATAGATCCAGCAGGCGCTGTTGGCGGCGTGGCCGGCGGTGATGATGGCTATCTGAGGGTCGGGAGCCAGAGCGTAAACCAGCCCGTCGCCGTCGGAGTCGATGCGCAGCTCGTCGGCGATGGTCGACACTTTAAGCGCTTTTGGCGAAAAAGTCTCGTCGGTGAAGTTGCCCATGCTTTTGGGGTCGGACAGCACCTGAGTGGCGCGGTCGGTAGCCGGCGAATAGATGTAGCGCGCCGGTATGCCGTTGACCATCGGCGATGTGCCGGTGTGGACTATGGCGGCTGCGGCTGTGGCATCGATGCCCGGGCCGAAGTCGACGTCGGAAAGGGTTACGCCCGAGCGCATGAGCCGTTTGAAGCCTCCTTCGGTGAAGCGGGGCTCAAGAGCCGACAGATAGTCGTCGGACAGTCCTTCGACAATGATGCCTATGACAAGCGGCGAACGGTTGACGGCGTTCTGGGCCTGCAGACCGAGCGTGGCCAGCAGGGCAGTCATCACAGGTATCAGCCGTGAGGAGGCGGCGTTATGTCGTTTTTGATTTTTCACGTGGCAGGATGATGAAAAGGCTGCGGATGATGCCGGCAAGCATCATGGGCACGAATGCGGGGTTGAGCGACTGTACTCCGGCGATATAGAGCAAGCCTAATGCCACCGTGGCGATGACGGCGGCTGTGAGATATATCTTAAGTATCCGGCGTGCCGGTGCTGTCCAAATTAAAATGGGCACAAGGAGGCACAGCGGGTTGAGCCATAGGAAGAGCCAGTTGGGCGATGTGGCTTCGTGGACGGAGATGAAGATGAGGAACGCTATGATGCATCCGAGCACTCCGTAGGCGCCGAAGAGGATGGCGTCGAACCATCGCGACTGATGGCGGCCGCGGATGTCGTGGTAGGTGACGGCGCATGTGATGATGAGCAGCGCCAGCATGGCGGCCATGGGCGTGAGAATCCATGGCGTGGGCTGCGACAGGGCGTCGGGCGAGCCTTCAACAAGTGTCTGCGTAGAGGCTACAAGCGGGCGGCCAGGGGCGCCGTGCGATGTCGGGATGACGGCATCGGCCACGAGTTGCTGCAGCACCACGGGGGCGAACATCGTCTCGCGCCGGGTGATGGTGCGGTCAACGCCGCTGCCGAGGCAGAGGTCGATGCCGAACTGATACCACGGGTAGTCGGCATGGAAGTGGCGCATCTCGTTGCGGAATGTCGGATCCGATCCGAGACTGTCGTAGCCTGTGGGCAGTTGCAGGGTGTCGCCGATGGCCCGCTCGATGATGGCGAGCGGACGGGTGGCGCAGTTGTCGAACACGTAGTTGTAGCGGTAGATGCGGTTTTCAGGCTGCAGGTTCTTCTCCACGAGATCGATCACGGCTGCCGCCTGCGACGGTGTGAGGCTAAGCGTCTGCTCGGTGACCCGACGTCCGGTGACGGTGTACTGATAGAGGAACATCGGCGTGGGTGCGACGCCGATGGAATAGTCGGTCTCGCCTTTTACGAAACGGTAGACAAAACCGGGTGTGGCGAAGTCAAAGACGCCCCAGTTGACGGCCACGTCGATGGCTCCTGCCGGATCGGCGCACACATACTTCAGGCGGAGGGCCGAATGGCCTTCGAGCTCGTAGACTTCAGCTCCCGGACTGCATGTGAGCAGGCTGACGGTGATGGCGCTGTCGGCAGGATCCGGCGCGGGCAGAAAGCGCTGCTGCGCCCTGACGGCCGGTGCGGCGGTCAGGACGCAAAGCAGTGTTGTGAGCAGGAGACGGTAGATGGTCATTGCCGGCAGCGTGACGTCTGTTACATGATGCCGCGTTCGCGGAGCTTGCACTGCCATGCCCATGCCGAGCGCATAGTGTCCTCGAGTGTCGAGGTGGCTGTCCAGCCGAGCACGTTGTTGGCATACGACGGATCGGCCCACACTTTCTCGATGTCGCCTTCGCGGCGCCCTACGATTTTGTGTGGCACTTTCACGCCGGTGGCGCTTTCAAAAGTGTTGATGAGTTCAAGCACCGATGTGCCACGGCCTGTGCCGAGGTTGAATATTTCGATCTTCTTGTCGGAGACGTTGTCGAGCATGCGCTCAACGGCGAGCACGTGGGCTTTGGCGAGGTCGACCACGTTGATGTAGTCGCGGATGCAGGAGCCGTCGGGGGTATCGTAGTCGTCGCCGAACACGCTGAGCTCCTTGCGGATGCCCATGGCTGTCTGAGTGAGGTAGGGGATGAGGTTCTGGGGCACGCCGTTGGGAAGTTCGCCGATCTCGGCTGTGGGGTGTGCGCCTACGGGGTTGAAATAGCGGAGAATCACACTCTTGAACGGAGCGCCGGAGTTGATGACGTCGGTGATGATCTCTTCTGATATCTGTTTGGTGTTGCCGTAGGGCGAGGTGGCTTTCTTGATGGGCGACTGCTCGGTGACCGGGTTGTGGTCGGGCTCGCCGTAGACGGTGCACGACGATGAGAACACGATGCCTTTCACTCCGTTGGGACCCATCAGGTCGAGGAGGTTGAGCAGGGTGTTGAGGTTGTTGCGGTAGTAGAGGATAGGCTTCTGCACCGATTCACCCACGGCTTTGCTGGCGGCGAAGTTGATGATGCCGCGGATGTCGGGGTAGTCAGCGAACAGCTTGGTGAGCGAGGCCATGTCGGTGCAGTCGGCCTCGACAAAGTCGGGGCGGATGCCGGTGATGCGTTCGATGCCGTCGAGCACGTCACGGCTGGAGTTGGAAAGATTATCGATGATCACAACCGGGTATCCGGCGTTCTGGAGTTCGACAACGGTGTGTGATCCGATGTAGCCGGTGCCGCCGGTCACAAGAATTCTGTCTGTTTTCATCGTGTTGGTTATTGTTGTGGTTGTTTTTATATTATGGTGCAAAGATAACGAATTAATTCTTATTTATCCGTTATGTTTGTCGAGAATTAAGTGCATGCGGCAGTTGCTGCAGTCGAAATCGAGGCTGAAGCTCATCGGCCCCGACACAAGATGTAGCCCGGAAGGCCATTTGGCGCCGTCGGGAGTGCGCAGACAGCGGCCGAATTCGCGCCGCAGACAGTAGCGGGTGGTCATCACCCGCAGCTGACCGGCGTCGGCGATAGCGCTTTTCGGCGACGTCTCGAGCGCCGGGCTGATGTCGCTGACGCCATGTTCGGTGTAGAATTGCCGGGCAAGAGGATTGGCCACGTTGTCGTGGTAGGAGAGCGTTTTGGCGGGGAAGGGGACACCGGGTTCTTCCTTGCGCCGTAGCGGGCGGATGTGCGACAGTCGTATCTGGCGCGAAAGGGCGTCGGTGGCGCGGCGGCGCAGATCGGCCAGCAGGGAGCGCGGAATAAACGCCGGCCCCGTGAGATCGGTGATGTCGGTGATGCGGAAGTCGGTGCCTCCGGCTTTCGACAGCACCTCACGGCGCGTCGCCGATTGGTCGGTGCGGGCCGGCTGCAGTTCGGCGGCTGTTGCCACTGAGCAGCTGTGCGATGCGCCGTCGCTGATATCGAGGGCGAGCCCCGACGGCGTCAGGCGCAGGGTGAGGCTGACGTCGATGAGGCGCCGCGCAGTGTCGGGCTGCTCCATGCGTGCGTTGAAAAGGCGGTCGGCATTGCGGTAGAGCGTCGCTCCGACGGGAATCTCGGGCGCGGGTTGTGCGGCAAAGAGCGTGTCGCCCTCCACACGGTTCAGGCGGAAACCGTGATATTGGCGCGCGGCATCGAAGAATCCGAGGCCGTCGCCGTTGGCAAGAGGCTGGGTGAGGCGCGCGGTGATGCGGCCGTTGCGGCATGAGACCGCTTTCCCCACGGGCAGTCCCGTCCATTTCGGCGTGTCGGTGGATGCCATGCGGCCTTCGGGACGGTCGCCGGTGGTGAAGTAGGTGGTGAATCCGCGGTTGAAGCTGCGTGAGGGATCGGGCGTGAACGTCAGTTCGGTGTGCCCGAGCGACGAGCGGCAGTAGCGGTCGGGATGTGCGTCGATGATCGTATCGAGGCATTGGCGGTAGTAGGCCACGATGTTTTTCACGTAACCCGCGTCTTTCAGGCGTCCTTCGATTTTGAATGATGTGACGCCGGCTTCGAGCATCGGCTCAAGGAGGACCGACCGGTTGAGGTCGCGCAACGACAGAAGATGCTTGCCTTCAATGATTTTGTTGCCCTGATTGTCGGTGAGATCGAAGCGGTGGCGGCATATCTGCGGACATTCGCCTCGGTTGGCGCTTCGGCCGGTGGTGGCGAAACCGGCCTGACAGTCGCCGGAATAGCTGACGCAGAGTGCGCCGTGGACAAAGGCCTCGAGCGGAACGTCGACGGCGGCTGCTATGGCGGCTGTCTGCTCGAGCGTCAGTTCGCGCGGCAACACGAGCTGTGAGAAGCCGGCGGCTTGCAGAAATGCCGCTTTCTCCGGCGTGCGGATGTCGCACTGCGTGCTGGCATGCAGCTCGATGGGCGGTATGTCCATGCGCAGCAGTGCCATGTCCTGCACGATCAGCGCATCGGCTCCGCGGCGGTAGAGCTCACCGACAAGCCGCTCAACAGATTTTATCTCTTCGGGATATACAAGCGTGTTGACGGTGATATAGACGCGCGCGTCGAAACGGTGTGCGTAGTCGATGGCCCGGCTTATGTCGTCAAGCGAATTAGCCGCGGCCGACCGTGCGCCGTGCGATGGCGCACCGATGTAGACGGCATCGGCGCCGTG
This sequence comes from uncultured Porphyromonadaceae bacterium, assembly GCA_900551515.1. The sequence goes on along the minus strand of URWH01000004.1, from coordinate 8,486 downwards.
GCGTATCGCTTCGATGGCTATGTCGGCGTTGCGCGCCGGAGCTAACAGCTCGACGCGCCTCGGCTTGTTATTCTTGGTCGTTACCATTTAGCGTTCCTTTCAGTTCACAAAGATAATAAGAATTCTCAGAAGGCTAAAGTCTGAAGACATTATCATACCATTGCAAAATGTAAAAAAAACAGGGCGCTGATCCCGATGTCGGGTCGGCGCTTTTTTTGTCGCATGGATTAAAATGTGTACCTTTGCGGAAAACATTTTAATTATGATTCTTGATTCTATAGTGTGGAATGTGGATCCCGATCTGATCAGCAGCCCGGTGACCATCCGCTGGTATGGCCTGATGTTCGCCGTCGGATTCCTTATCGGTTATGAGATCGTGGCACGAATGTTCCGTCACGAAGGAGCCCCCGAGCGCTGGCTCGGCATACTGTTGCTCTGGACTATGGCCGGCACAATCATCGGTGCGCGTCTGGGTCATTGCATCTTCTACGAATGGGACTTCTACAGCACACATCCCGCTGAGATAATAAAGGTGTGGAACGGCGGACTTGCAAGCCACGGCGGCGCTATAGGCGTGATCCTCGGCGTGCTTTGCTTCTCGTTTTTCACCACGCGCCGCAGTCCGCTCTGGACGTTCGACCGTCTGGTGATTCCAATCGCGCTCGTCGGTGCGCTCATCCGTCTGGGCAACCTCTTCAACTCGGAGATCTTCGGCGGCCCGACCGATCTGCCATGGGGCATGATGTTTGTCCGGTCCAACGAATGGCATGCGATGTATGAAGGCGTGGCCTGCCATCCCACGCAGATTTATGAATCGCTATGCTATCTGGCATTGTTCGGCCTGCTGATGTGGATGTACTGGAAGCGCAACGCCGAGAGCCGCCCCGGACTGATATTCGGCGTGTTCCTTATCGGTGTGTTCCTGTCGCGATTCCTGATAGAGTTTATCAAAAACGATCAGGTCGGCTTCGAGCAGGACATGATCCTCAACATGGGGCAGTGCCTCAGCATACCCTTTGTGCTTGCAGGCATCTTCTTCGTGGTGCGTGCGCTGATGCGTCCGGCTAAGCATCTCAGCTTCCCGAACCATTATGCCGATGAAGACAAAAGCAAAAAGAAAAAATGAGTGAAGTAATTTTCATAACCGGAATTGATACGGATGCCGGCAAAAGCTATGCCACGGGCTACATAGCCCGCGAGCTGAGCCGTCAGGGCCACAGAGTGGTGACCCAGAAATTCATTCAGACCGGCTGCACCGACAGCTCGGAAGATATAGAGCTGCACCGCCGCATCACCGGCACAGGCATGTTGCCCGAGGACCTCGACCACACGACGGCTCCGGTGATATTCACCTATCCGGCATCGGCACAGCTGGCAGCCCGCCTCGACGGCCGCGAGATCGACCTCAGCGTCATCGACCGCGCCACACAGGAGCTTGCCCGCCGCTACGACACCGTGCTGATCGAGGGCGCCGGCGGACTGATGGTGCCTATTACCGACGATTTCATGGCCATCGATTATGCCGTCACAAGAAAGTTGCCGGTGATGCTCGTTACCAATAGCCGCCTCGGATCAATCAACCACACCATCCTTTCGCTTGAAGCCATAAAGGCACGCGGCCTGAAACTCTACAGCTTGCTTTACAACACATATTTCGATAAGACGGATGCGACAATAGCCGCCGATACACGCGCGTTTATCGAACGCTACGTCAGGCGTAATTTCCCCTATGCCCGCATCATAGATATCCCCGTCATTGAACTTTGACAGATCCATGCAACAGACTTTCCTCCCTACCATATCGATCAATAAAGAAATCATAGCTGATATGCCGATTGCCGAATACCGCGGCGATATCCATGTGGTGGATACGGCCTCCGATGTGCGTTCGGCAGTGCGCTATCTATCGCGTCAGCCCATTGTGGGTTTCGACACGGAGACGCGTCCGTCGTTTCGGAAAGGACGCATGCACAATGTGGCTCTCGTACAGCTTTCCACCGACGACTGCTGCTTTCTGATAAGGCTGTGCAAGACCGGTTTCGCCGCTCCGTTGCGGGAGTTTTTCGAAAACGGAGCAGTAGCTAAAATCGGTCTGTCGGTAAAAGATGATTTTCACGGACTGCAACGCTTCGGCGAGTTTACTCCTGCCGGATTTATCGAATTGCAGGATTATGTGCGTCAGTTCGGGATCGTTGACGCAAGCCTTCAGAAAATCTACGCCATCCTTTTCGGCCGCCGTATCTCGAAAGGACAGCGGCTCACCAACTGGGAGGCCGAAGAGCTGACCGAAGCTCAGCAGCATTATGCCGCGCTCGACGCCCTCGCATGCCTCGACATCTATCATTATCTCGAAGCAGGCCGCTTCCAACCGACGCAATCGCCCTATATCGTGCATCCCGATTCGGAGGCTGCCGTGTGAATGTGTGTGCGTCTGAAATCTGTAAGCCATGTTTAAACGATCAACCGTCATTCCGCTTGTGCTGCTCGCTTATCTTGCCGTGATGAGCTACATAGGCCGCGGCGAGTTCTACGCCGGCCATTACGCATATTATTTCGGCATCATCGGCCTTACGCTCATCATTATCGTGGCGCTCCACTTCTTCCTTAAGAAACGCGAGCGCCTCCGCCGTGAGCGAGAAGAGGATCTTCGCCGACAGGAAAAGGGGGAATAATCACGCTATCAGCATGCCTGCTGCGTTTCGGCTGCGGGCACAGGATGATGGATGCGCCATCCGGTGCATGCCATGAGCATTGTCATCACTGGGCTCAGGATGTTGAAGATGCAAAACGGCATATAGGTGAGCGTGGCCACGCCCAGCACCGTCGACTGAGTGACGCCGCACGAGTTCCAGGGGATGAGCACCGATGTCACTGAAATCGAGTCTTCGAGCGTGCGGCTGAGCGACTGCGGCTTCATGCCGCGGCGGCGAAAAGTGTTTTTGAAGATGTTTCCACCGATGATTATCGAGAGATACTGATCGCCCGTAGTGGCGTTAAGAAAGAGGCCGGTGCCAACCGTGGCTCCGATCACCGAATGCGTGCGGCGCAGGCGCGAGGTGATGGTGCGGGTGATGCGCCCGAGCATCCCGGTGCCTATCATCGCTCCGCCGAATATCATGGCCGAGAGCACGAGCCACACCGTCGGGAGCATGCCTTCGATGCCGCCGGTGGCAACAAGCGGGTCGAGCAGTGCGTTGCCTGTCGACAGGGATGTCGACGACGCCATCACGGACCACGAAGTGACGATAGCCTCCCATAAACCGGCGCCCGCCGACAGCTGCGCGGCTATCTCGGGCTGAAAAATCCAGATGCCGGCCAATCCGGCCAGAGAGCCTACGGCCAGCGTGATTGTGGTGCCGAGACGCAGCGCGATCATCACGAGCGTGATGGCCGGAATGATGAGCACGGCCGGTGTGATGTTGAACGTTTGCCTGATGGCGCGCGCCATCTCGTCGGCATGGGCCACAGATGTCAGCTCGGTAGTGTAGCCCACTACGAGATAAACGATCAGGGCTATTGTCAGCGCCGGTATTGATGTGAGCATCAGAAACCGTATGTGCTTGAAAAGCGGTACGCCGCAGGTCGATGCCGCCAGCACGGTGGTGTCGCTGAGCGGCGAAACTTTGTCGCCGAAATAGGCTCCCGAGATGATGGCGCCGGCCACCCATCCCGGATGATAGCCCATTACCGAGCCGACACCCATCAGTGCCACGCCGATAGTGGCGATGGTGGTCCAGGAGCTGCCTGTCACCACCGAGATCACGGAGCATATCAGACAGGCCACAAACAGAAACGAGTGTGTGTCGAGCATGGTCAGACCATAGTCGATCAGTGCCGGCACAACGCCGCTGAGCATCCAGGTGGCCGACAGCGTGCCGATGAAAATCAGTATGGGCACAGCCGGCAGAATCTGGCGGGCACTTTTCATCATGCCGGGAATGATGCATTTTCGGCGTCGGGTGAATGCGAGTCCGAGGATGAGGCACACGGCGGCTGCGGCCGACAATATATAGTAGCTGTATTGCTGCACCGCATCGGCGCCTTTGATGGCTATTATGGCTATAAGAGTGACCAGCAATGTCGCTAACGGTATGACCGATAGCGATAAAGATGGTTCTGCAGTGCGTCTGTCTGTGTGTTTGGTCAGTGAGGTCAATGTCTGTGGATAAACAGTGAATAAAAATCGAAATGCAAAATTAATAAATAATTATCCACTGTGCAAAGATGCTAACCATTTTTAATATGCTGTAAGACAATGCAACTATTTTGCAACAGATTCATCGGCCGCTTAGAGCCGGTTCGTAATGCAAAGCGCCCCGATCCTGTCATAAACTATAGCAAAGGGGCGTCGGCAGATATTTGTCGACGCTCCCTTAAAACTTTATAAGTGAGGTGAACCCTCAGAAAAGATTGCCCGTGCTCTGGGCTTTGATTATCGAGTAGATCCGGGCGGTGCGTTTCTGAAGATCGGGCTGGAGGATAGCGGCTTCGGCCGGGTCGATCATACGGAGATCGGCATAGCGGTCTTCGCCGTTGATGAACTGTATGAGCGAGCCGTCGGGCGCTGCGGCGTCGACGCTCAGCGGCGTGTCCAGTGAGGGATTGAAACGATACAGCGGCCAGTAGCCCGACTGAACGGCCAGACGTTGCTCGACAATGCTGTGGCTCATGCCCGAACGGATGCCGTGGTTGATGCACGGACAGTAGGCGATCACGATCGACGGTCCGGGATAGGCTTCAGCCTCGGCAAGAGCCTTGATGGTCTGCTCATAGTTGGCTCCGAGCGCCACTGATGCCACGTAGATGTTGCCGTAGGTCATCATCATGCGGCCCAGATCTTTTTTGGGCGTGCGCTTGCCGTCGGCGGCATATTTCATCACGGCGCCGAGAGGCGTGGCCTTGGAGGTCTGGCCGCCCGTGTTGGAATAGCATTCGGTGTCCATGACAAGCACATTGATGTCGGTCTTCTGTGCCAGCACATGGTCGAGACCGCCGAAGCCGATGTCGTAGGCCCAGCCGTCGCCGCCGATGGCCCACACCGATTTGCGCCCGAGCATGTCGGCGCGGTCGATGATATCGGTATAGAGCGGGTTGGCAGGCTGCGACTTGAGCGCTTCGACCAGCGAGCGGCCGGCAGAGGCCGAACCGTCGAAGGAGTCAAAAGCGTCAAGCCATGCCTGAGCGGCCGTTTTGACGGCGGCAGGCGTCGTGGCGTCGGCTGCGATCTCTTTTGCCACATCGGCCAGACGGTTGCGCCGTGAAGTCATGGCGCATGCCATACCGTAGCCATATTCGGCGTTATCCTCAAACAGCGAGTTGCCCCAGGCCGGCCCGTGGCCGTTGCTGTCAGTGCAATAGGCGTTGCTCGGATAGTTGGCGCCCCATATCGAGGAGCAGCCGGTGGCGTTGGCTAAGAGCAGACGCTCACCCATCAGTTGTGTGAGAAGCTTCACATAGGGCGTTTCGCCGCAGCCTGCGCAGGCGCCCGAGAACTGAAGCAGCGGGCGGTGCATCTGCGAGCCTTTGACGGTGTCGCGCGCAATGGGCGTGGTCTTTTCGGTCACCTTCGTCTGCAGATAGGCGAGTGATTCCTTTTCCTGATCCATCACCTGACGGATCGGCGTCATCGTGAGCGCCTTGCCCGGACAGATAGTGGCGCAGGAGCCGCAACCTGTGCAGTCGGCGGGGTAGACCTGAATGCGGTAGCGCAGCGAGGTCATCGGGGCCGGACCGTGGGCAGCGGCAGTGGTGAGCTGCTGAGGCGCTGAAGCCGCTTCGTCGGCGGTGAGGAGGAAGGGGCGTATGGAGGCGTGCGGACAAACGAGCGAACAGAGCGTGCACTGCACACACTTTTCGGCTGTCCACACAGGGATGTTGTCGGCAATACACCGCTTCTCATAGGCCGTGGTGCCCATCGGGAGTGTGCCGTCGGGAGAGAGTGCCGAAACAGGCAATTCATTACCCAACAATTTCAGACATGGACGGGCCACATCTTTTATAAAAGCCGGAATTTCGGCATCCGAAACGGCATTGGCCTCCGGATTGGCAGTGGCCACGGCCCATGAGGCGGGATATTGTATTTCGTTGATATATGACGGAGCCTGGTCGATAGCGTCGAGATTGCGCTTAACGACGTCGGCGCCTTCGTGGAGATAGATGGTGCTGATGGCTTTCTTGAGAGCGTCCACCGTGGTGGCGAAGGGCATCGCCGGCGTGTCGGTGAGATGCAGGTAGACGGTGGCCATGATGGTGTTGATGCGCACGCCTAAGCCGGTCTTGGCGGCAAGCGAGCGGGCGTCGACGTTGTAAAAACGCAGACCCTTTTGCGCTATCTGCCGGCGCAAAGAGGCGGGCAGCCGCGAGTTCATCTCATCGGCCGTCCACGACGAGTTGAGCACGAACGTGCCACCCTGACGGATGTCGGCGAGCAGCTCGTAGCGGTCGGTATAGATGTCTTTGTTGCACCCCACATAGTCGGCTTCGTGGATGGAGTATTCGGCACGGATGGGATGCGGCGCATAGCGCAGCTGCGATATGGTGTAGCCGCCCGATTTCTTGGCCGAATAGTTGAAGAAGGCCTGCGCATAGAGCCCGGCCGTGTCGCTGGCAATAGAGGCTATCTGGCGGGTGGCTCCGACGGTGCCGTCGCTGCCCATGCCATAGAAGATGGCCTGATGAACATCGCTTTCGGGGTTGAGGAAGTGTCCCGTCGGGACGGTGAGCGACAGATGGGTTACATCGTCGTTGATGCCGACAGTGAACTGGCGGCGCGGCGCATCGGAAGCCAGCTCGTCGAACACGGCGCGCACCATCACCGGATTGAACTCCTTGCTCGACAGACCGTAGCGTCCGCCGATCACCATGATGTCGCGGCCCGACTGCTGGATGGCTGCGGCCACATCCTTATACAGAGGCTCGCCGTCGGCGCCCGGCTCCTTGGTGCGGTCGAGCACGGCTATGCGGCGCACCGTAGCCGGAAACGAAGCGAGAAACTGCTCCGTAGGGAACGGACGGTAGAGGCTTATCTTGACGGCTCCGGCGTGATAGCCCTTGCCGTTGAGCCATGCAACGGTATCCTTTATCACCTCGCACGACGAACCGATGCTCACAACCACATCGGTGGCATCTTCCGCGCCGGTATATTCTACGAGATGATATTGTCGGCCGGTGATACGGGCCACACGGTCCATGGCATTCTGCACGATTGCCGGGAATGCATCATAGAAACGGTTGGCGGCCTCACGGTTCTGGAAATAGACATCGGGATTCTGGGCAGAGCCGCGCAGATCGGGATGATCGGGATTCATGGCGCGGTCGCGGAAGCTCTTCACTTTCGCGAAATCGACCACGGATGCAATGTCGGAATAGGGTATCACATCTATCGTGGCCATCTCGTTTGACGTGCGCCAGCCGTCGAAGAAATGGAGCACCGGCAGGGAGCCGTCGATGGCTGCCAGATGAGCCACCAGTGCCAGATCCATCGTTTCCTGGACCGACGCCGAGGCCAGCATGGTGAAGCCGGTGGCGCGGCATGCCATCACGTCCTGATGGTCGCCGAAAATGCTGAGCGCGTGAGTGGCGAGCGATCGTGTGCCCACATGAAACACCACAGGCAGCAGTTCGCCGGATATCTTATACATGTTCGGTATCATCAGCATGAGTCCCTGCGACGCGGTGAATGTGGTGGCGAGAGCGCCCGCCGCTGCCGCTCCGTGGGTGGCGCCGGCGGCGCCGAGCTCACTTTCCATCTCCTTGACGGAGAGCTGTGAGCCAAAAACGTTTTTGCGGCCTTGCATGACCCATTTGTCGGCCGTTTCACCCATTGAGGCGATCGGTGTGATGGGATAGATCGTCGCCACTTCGCTCAGAGCGTAGGCCACGTGAGCTGCGGCTGTGCATCCGTCCATAATCTGTCTGTCCATAGTGTCGGTTTTGTGATGAAGAAGGCGCGGAGATGAGGAGCCTTCCGCGATCTCCGCGCCTTCAGTGTTGAGGTTATGACTTAGATTTTATCAGCTGCTGAACAAGCGTCAGATGGTTACGCCCGGGCACGGTCCTGCCAAAAGCTGCGTGATATACAGCCATATAGGACATGCGACTATAAACAGGATTACTGAAAGCGTCAGCGATGAAGTGCCGGTTGCAACGTAGACGTCGTATTCGTCGGCGATGATGATGCCGGAGAATGCTGGCGGAAGAGCGCAGGCAACGACGAGCATATAGAGGTTTTGAATGTCCATGTGGACGAGCATGCCGACGAAGAGTGCCAGAGCCGGCATCATGATAAGCTTGAGTATTGAGCCGAGCACTGCCTGCCAGTTGAGGGTGACCTTGATTGACGAAAGTGTGATACCGGCGGAGAATACGGCCATCGAAGCATTGGCTTTGGCCATAAGGTCAAATGACGGGCTGATTTCCTTCGGCCATGGAATTCCGACGAGCACCCACACAACGGCAAGGATAGGAGCCCATGCCACCGGTTGCTT
>URWH01000003.1 GCA_900551515.1 uncultured Porphyromonadaceae bacterium | reverse complement strand
GCGATAGGATAGAAATTGACACGACCCGTCGTTCCGTCGAGAGCGATAGGCATTTCAGTGTCGAAATTAAATGAAAAAGCGTCGATGCCTTTGTGGCGGAAGGCATAATCCACTTTCGGAGCGAAACGGAAATGCTCCGTGAAACGATACGAGAAATACAGTCCGGCAGTGGCCGTGGTGTTGCGTGTCGTAAAACCGCCCCGCAGGCCTACGCTTTTTTGTCCGCGCCACGACTGGGCAGACGCATCGGGAGAAGCAAATGTAACCATAAGCGTAATTGCTGCGACGATAAGTGAAAATATCCGCTTTTTCATGTGACGATTCTATTATCAGTTAATGTGAGAATGTTAATTTTAATTGTTAACGCAAAAATAATTCTTTCTGTTTAAATTATGCTATAGGTTTGATGGAAATGCGTAATTTTGTGGAAAATTAACAACGAATATGACAAACGGTTTTCTCAGGATAGCGTCCGTAGCGCCGCAACATCGCGTTGCCGACGTGGCATACAACGTCGACCGCATAATTGAATCTCTCGTCGAGCTTGATAGCAAGAAGGTCGAACTGGCGGTCTACCCCGAGCTCTGCATCACTGGATACACCTGCGGCGATCTTTTCCACAACGCCACGCTTTTAAATGCAGCTGCCGCGGGGCTGCAGCACATCCGTGAGGCTGTCAGCGAGCTTAACATTCATGCCATAGTCGGGCTCCCCGTGCGCAAGGCTGGCGGTGCAGTATATAATTGTGCCGCATTCATACGAAACAATGAATGCGACATCATTGAAAAAACATATCTGCCTTCATATAACGAGTTTTATGAGCGGCGCTGGTTTTCTCCCTCAGCCACGCCGCGGACGCCGCGATTTTTTACAAGCCACGGTGTGAAAATAGGCATAGAGATATGCGAAGACCTGTGGGTGCCCGTTCCGCCGTCGTGCAATGATGCCATGGCGGGTGCTCAGGTGATATGCAACCTTTCGGCGTCGGACGACCTTATCGGCAAGCATGACTATCTCATGTCGCTTATCCGCCAGCAGTCGGCCCGGTGCATGTGCGGCTATGTCTATTCATCGGCCGGATTCGGAGAATCGACTACCGATCTCGTTTTCCTGCCCAAAACCATCATAGCCGAGTGTGGAACGCTGCTGTGCGAAAACGACAGGCTCGATTATCTGTCGGCCCCCGCTGTCATTGCAGATATTGATATCGACGCGATCGACCGAGACCGCGAGCACACGACCACCTTTGCCGATTGTGCGCGCAACAACGGATGCCTGTCGGGCGACACCCCCGTATGCGCTGAAGAGGAGATGTGGGATGAAGATTTCGAGCCTGATTATCGCCGTGTCAATCCCACACCGTTTATCCCTTCCGACAACCGGATCCTGGATGACCGCGCACGGGAGATATCGACCATTCAGCAATGCGGCCTCGCACGGCGTCTGCGTGCCGTAGGAAGCAACCGCCTGGTCGTTGGCATATCCGGCGGCCTCGATTCCACGCTCGCGCTGCTTGTGGCCGTTGAAACGGTGAAGAGCCTCGGCGGTGATGCCAAAGATGTGATCGGCGTGACAATGCCCGGGTTCGGTACCACCGACCGCACCTACGACAACGCGCTCCAACTCATGCGGCTGCTCGGCGTCACGGTTCGTGAAATATCCATTGCCGCCGCTGTGACCGGCCACTTCAAGGATATAGGACATGACCCCTCGGTTCACGATGTGACTTATGAAAATTCACAGGCCCGCGAACGCACCCAGATACTGATGGACGTGGCCAACGCTACCGGATCTCTGGTCCTTGGCACGGGCGACCTGTCGGAACTTGCGCTCGGATGGGCAACATACAACGGCGACCACATGTCGATGTATGGCGTTAATGCCGGCGTGCCCAAAACGCTCGTGCGGTATCTCGTGCGCTGGTATGCGACCAAATCGGATGATGCGGCTCTGAGAGCTACACTTGAAGACATCATGGCAACACCTATAAGTCCGGAGCTTACGCCTGCCGACAACAACGGCAATATTCAGCAAAAAACGGAGGAACTGGTAGGCCCGTATGAGCTTCACGATTTCTTCCTGTATTATATGCTCCGGTATGGTTTCGCGCCCCGAAAAGTGTTTATGCTTGCCCGTAAAGCTTTTGCCGGACGGTTCGGTGCGCCCACGATATTGCATTGGATGCGTGAGTTTTACCGCAGATTTTTCAATCAGCAGTTTAAACGTTCATGCCTCCCCGACGGCCCTAAAGTCGGAAGCGTATGCCTCTCGCCCCGCGGCGACTGGCGAATGCCGTCCGACGCTTCATCGGCTGTGTGGCTGAATGAAATCGACGGTATGATCGCCCGTCTCGTGTGACATGCCGGATTCTGCCGGCATTGCCGCAGAAAAGAAAAATTGGAACAAAACACTAAAAATGGCCCGAGATTTTGTCGAAGGCCGTTTTTTTTGTATCTTTGTAAAAACAGCAACAATTTTGCTATAAAATCTTTATCATTTTAATCAACCATTAACCGAAATTTCAATACTTGATGATTAATCATTCTGTTCTATTTATCCCTATAATCGCAGCCGGCGTTATCGCCACTGCATGTGGCTCATCAGGTGATGCGTCTCAATCTCCCGCCGACACCACCAACTATGCCGCACTTGTCAACCCGATGATCGGTACGGATTTCACTGGCAACACTTATCCCGGCGCTCAGGCACCGTTCGGCATGGTGCAGCTGAGCCCCGATAACGGTTTGCCCGGATGGGACCGTATCGCAGGATATTTCTATCCCGACAGCACCATAGCCGGATTCAGCCACACCCACCTCTCCGGAACCGGAGCCGGCGACCTCTACGACATATCGTTTATGCCGGTGACACTTCCGTATAACGAGGCCGAACAACCGCTCGGGATCTATTCGAAATTCTCACACGATGACGAAGAAGCTTCCGCCGGTTACTACCGCGTGCTTCTGAAAGACTACAATATCAATGTCGAGCTTACGGCAACCGAGCGAACGGGAATCCAGCGCTACACCTTCCCCGGAGGTGATGCCGCCGTGTTCCTGAATCTCCGCAAAGCCACTAACTGGGACGCTACTGTCGACACCCGCATCAACATCGTTGATTCCGTGACCGTCGAGGGCTATCGCTTTTCAACCGGCTGGGCCCGCGATCAGCGTGTCTATTTCCGCACCCGCTTCTCCAAGCCATGGAAAAGCGTGACGATAGATTCCGCCGTGATCGATGCAAAGGATCCCGAAGCGCTTTCAATGGTGGCACGTTTCGACTTCTCCACTACCAAGGGTGAGCAGATAACCGTGTCGACAGCCATCTCAAGCGTCAATGAAGCCGGAGCGGCTGCCAATCTTGCAGCGGAAGCACCGACCGACGATTTCGACAAATATCTCGCACAGACACGCGAGGCCTGGAACCGCGAGCTCGGCAAGATAAAAGTGAAAGGCGACGACCGCGACCAGATCGTATGTTTCTATACCGCTTTATATCATAATATGATAGCTCCGACCATCTACTCCGATGTCAATGGCGGCTACCGCGGCCCGGATAAAAAGACGCATACGGCAAACGGCTGGACCAACTATTCCACCTTCTCGCTCTGGGACACTTTCCGTGCGTCGCATCCGCTTTACACACTCACTCAACCGGCCCGTGTAAACGACATGATCAAATCGTTCCTTGCATTCTATGATCAGAACGGACGTCTGCCTGTGTGGAACTTCCAGGGCGGCGAAACCGACATGATGATCGGCTACCACGCGGTGCCTGTCATTGTCGACGCATATCTTAAAGGTATCGGCAATTTCGACGCCAATAAAGCTCTCGACGCATGCATCGCCACCGCCAACATCGACGATTACCGCGGCATAGGCCTCTACAAGAAGCTGGGATATGTGCCTTACAATGTGGTCGACCCTTATAACGCCGACAACTGGGCGCTTTCGCGCACGCTTGAATACGCCTATGACGATTACTGCATTGCCCGTATGGCGGAGAAGCTCGGACGCAAGGATGTGGCCGATGAGTTCTACAAACGTTCGCAGAACTACCGCAATGTGTTCAACCCCGCGAACCGCTTCATGCAGCCGCGCGACGACAAAGGCAACTGGCAGCCCAATTTCTCTCCCGACGACTACACGCCCAACATCTGTGAAAGCAACGGCTGGCAATATTTCTGGTCGGTGCAGCAGGATATTCCCGGTCTTATGGAGCTTACCGGCGGGAAAAAGGCTTTCGCACAACGCCTCGACAGCATGTTCACCTACACCCCCGGCCCGGGTCACGAACTTCCGATTTTCAGCACCGGAATGATCGGACAATATGCTCACGGCAACGAGCCCGGACACCATGTGATCTATCTCTACAACTATGTCGATCAGCCATGGAAAACGGCTGAATATCTTCGCAAAGTGATGGATGAATTCTACACAAATACGCCCGCCGGACTCTGCGGCAACGAAGATCTCGGACAGATGTCGGCATGGTATGTGTTCTCTGCCATGGGACTGTATCCTGTCGATCCCGTCAGCGGAGTATATGAAATAGGTGCGCCCACATTCAAAGAGGTCACACTTGATCTCGCCAACGGAAAGCAGTTTAAAGTGCTTGCCCCCGGCGTATCGAAGACAAATAAATATGTGAAGTCGGTGAAGCTCGACGGCCAGCCTTACAGAAGCAGTTCGATCAGCCATGAACGGATCATGCAGGGCGCCACTCTCGAATTTGAGATGACTTCGCAGCCGGGCATTTGCTGGTTCGATGCGAAAAAATGAAAGGCAGCTATTGCGCATCCGACAAAAATAATGTAATTTTGAATTAACAAACATAGCCAAAGGTACAACAATATGAATATTAAAGACGATTTTAGAAAATTTGCAGTAAACCATGTCGGCCTTAACGGTCTGGCATTTGACCAATACACCTCGAAAGCATCTTCAGCCATCCAGTCAAGCTATATTTCTCCGACAATCATCGAAGAACGTCAGCTCAATGTGGCACAGATGGATGTTTTCTCCCGACTGATGATGGACCGTGTGATTTTCCTGGGCACCGATGTCAACGACTATACCGCCAACGTCATTCAGGCTCAGCTTCTTTATCTCGACTCAACCGATCCCGGAAAAGATATCAGCATCTACATCAACTCGCCCGGCGGATCGGTATATGCGGGCCTCGGGATATACGACACTATGGAATATATCTCAAGCGATGTCTCGACAATATGTACCGGCATGGCCGCTTCGATGGCTGCCGTGCTCCTTGTAGCCGGCGCGAAAGGCAAGCGTTTCGCTTTGCGTCATTCACGCGTCATGATCCACCAGCCTATGGGTGGAGCTCAGGGCCAGGCTTCGGATATCGAAATCACCGCACGCGAGATTCTCAAACTCAAAAATGAATTATACACCATCATTTCCGATCACTCGGGCCAGCCGCTTGAAAAAGTTGAGCGCGACTCTGACCGTGACTATTGGATGACCGCATTTGAAGCCAAAGAATACGGTATGATTGACGATGTGCTGATCAAGGCTAAAAAATAAATATTCGGCAAAAGATGGGTTATATTTAATTCCCCTGAATTAGTATGGCAAAGAAAAGAAACGGAAACAATGACAGCGAAGAGATCCGTTGCTCGTTCTGCGGACGGCCGGCGTCGGAAGATGAGATAATGGTTCCGAGCGGCTATGACGACGTCTTCATTTGTTCCTCATGCGTTGATCAGATCCATGAAGCCGTGAAGAATTTCAAGATCGAACACGGCATTCCGACACATTCCGGGGATAAATCCGGCAGTCAGTCCGCAGAAAAGGCGGATCATGCCGGAAACATCCCGAAGCCTCAGGAGATATGCGCGTTCCTTGATAATTATGTTATCGGTCAGGATGTGGCCAAACGTTATCTCTCAGTTGCAGTCTACAATCACTATAAACGTCTCGCACAGGACAAATCCGACGATGTCGATATCGAAAAGAGCAATATCATTCTTGTAGGCCCTACCGGCACCGGCAAGACTTTATTGGCCAAGACGATAGCGCGGCTGCTCGACGTGCCGTTCACGATAGTTGACGCAACGGTGCTTACCGAAGCCGGCTATGTGGGCGAAGATATCGAAAGCCTGCTCACACGTCTGCTTCAGGCTGCCGACTACGACGTAGCGAAAGCCGAACGCGGCATCGTCTTCATTGACGAGATCGACAAGATTGCCCGTAAGGGCGACAATCCCTCCATCACGCGTGATGTGAGCGGCGAGGGCGTTCAGCAGGGCCTCCTGAAACTTCTCGAAGGCTCGATAGTCAACGTTCCGCCGCAGGGCGGCCGCAAACACCCCGAGCAGCGTATGATTGCCGTTGATACCAAAAACATCCTTTTTATATGCGGTGGTGCTTTCGACGGTATCGAACGAAAGATCGCACAGCGACTCAACTCACACACTGTAGGCTACAGCAACACGGCGCGCAAAGGCGTTGACCGCGATAACTTCCTGCAATATGTGGCTCCTCAGGATCTCAAGTCGTTCGGACTGATCCCTGAAATCATAGGCCGTCTGCCGATCCTTACGCATCTCGAGCCTCTCGATCGCGATGCTCTGCGCCGGGTGCTCACCGAGCCTAAGAACGCCATCGTGCGACAGTATGAAAAACTGTTCAAAATGGATGGCGTCGAACTTGTGTTCACGCCTGAAGCTCTCGACCTGATTGTCGATAAGGCTATTGAATATAAGCTCGGAGCTCGCGGCCTGCGCTCGATTGTTGAGACCGTGATGATGGATGCCATGTTCAACATCCCGTCGTCGGATATAAAAAAATTCGAAGTTACTGCCAAATATGCTCTGCAGAAACTCACCGAAGCCAATTTTGAAGTCAACAACGTTTAATACAATTCTATTGTCACTATAAACCGTCAACACCTTTCTCCAGATTATGACCACAAATAAGGTGCTCACTGATGCACTAAAAAAACATTTCGGTTTTGACACCTTCAAAGGCAACCAGGAGGCTATCATCACAAGTCTCTACGAAGGAAACGACACCTTCGTGCTGATGCCCACCGGAGGCGGTAAATCTTTGTGCTATCAGCTCCCGTCGCTCTTGATGGAGGGCACCGCCATTGTGATTTCGCCCCTGATAGCGTTGATGAAAAATCAGGTGGATGCAATGCGCAATTTCAGTGAGGACGACGGTGTGGCTCATTTTCTCAATTCATCTCTCAATAAGGCAGCTGTCGACCGTGTAAAATCCGACATCGTTTCCGGTGTCACAAAATTGCTTTACGTGGCTCCGGAATCGCTGACCAAGGAGGACTATATTGAATTTCTCAAAACGGTGCCCATATCATTCTATGCAGTCGACGAAGCTCACTGCATCTCGGAATGGGGACACGATTTCCGGCCTGAATACCGGCGCATCCGTCCTATCATCAATGAAATAGGCAAACGCCCGTTGATCGCTTTGACGGCCACGGCTACGCCAAAGGTGCAGCACGATATCCAGAAAAATCTGGCGATGCTCGATGCCAATGTGTTCAAATCGTCGTTCAACCGCCCCAATCTCTATTATGAGATCCGGCCCAAAACATCGCAGATCGACCGCGATATCATAAAGTTCATTAAAAACATGGAGGGCAAGTCGGGCATTATTTATTGCCTCAGCCGTAAAAAGGTCGAGGAACTTGCCGAATTGCTTGTTGTCAACAACATCAAAGCTCTGCCTTACCATGCGGGAATGGACGGTGCAACGCGTTCAGCCAACCAGGATGCGTTTCTCTATGAGAAAGTCGATGTGATTGTCGCCACGATAGCCTTCGGCATGGGCATCGACAAGCCCGATGTGCGGTTTGTCATCCATTACGATATGCCCAAATCGCTTGAAGGCTACTATCAGGAGACCGGACGTGCAGGCCGTGACGGCGGTGAAGGTCTTTGCATAACCTATTATGCGGCAAAAGACCTTCAGAAAATGGAGAAGTTCATTCAGAATAAGCCTGTTACCGAACAGGAAATAGGCCGTCAGCTCCTTCTCGAAACGGCAAGCTATGCCGAATCGAGCATCTGCCGGCGTCTTTCGCTGCTGCATTATTTCGGAGAGAAATATGATGTTGAAAATTGTGGTAACTGTGACAATTGTCTGAAACCCAAGCAAAAAGTGGAAGCTAAAGATGATTTGTGTGCGGTGCTGGAAACAATTATCGCACTTAAAGAAAAATTTAAAGCTGATTATGTTATAGATGTGATGCGCGGACGCGTCACTGCCGATGTCAAATCCTATCAGCACGAAGATCTGGAGGTATTCGGATGCGAACCGAAGGCCGACGCCCGGCATCTTGGGGCGGTAATCCGTCAGGCTGTGATGGCCGGTTACATCGACCGCGACATCGAACAGTATGGCCTGCTCAAAGTTACCCCCAAAGGACAGGAGTTCCTTAACCATCCTTCATCATTTAAAATTGTTGAAGATACGGAATTTTCTGAAGAACCCGAGCCTGAAGTGGTGAAGGGTGGTGCCGGATGTGCCGCTGATCCCGAACTGTATTCCATACTCAAGGATCTGCGCAAGACCATTGCGAAGACTCACAAGCTCCCACCCTATGTCATATTCCAGGATCCCTCGCTGGAAGCTATGGCCACCACATATCCTATAACTATCGAGGAGTTGGCCAACATCTCCGGCGTTGGCATCGGCAAAGCTAAAAGATATGGCGAAGAATTTGTCAAACTGATCCGCCGCCATGTCGAAGAAAATGAGATTGAGCGCCCTGAAGACATGGTTGTGCGCACAGTCGCCAACAAAAGCAAGGTGAAGATCGCCATTATCCATGCCATCGACCGCAAGATTCCTCTCGATGAAATCGCCCGCTCGCGTGGCCTCGAAATCGACGAACTGCTTGACGACATCGAGGCTATCGTCAACTCCGGCACCAAAATCAATCTCAATTACTATATCGACGATCTGCTTGACAGCGAGCAGCAGGAAGATATATTCGACTATTTTAAAGAGAGCGAGAGCGGTGACTTAAATGATGCCTATAAGGAACTTGGCAACGAATATTCCGAGGACGAAATCCGTCTGATGCGCATAAAGTTCATATCGGAAATGGGCTATTGATTCCGTCACACAAACAGTTTCGCACAATGGAGAGCATAATCAAATACTCAGGCGTAGAGCTTCATCGCAATGACGTTGTGGTGCTGAAAAACGTCAACCTTAATGTTTCGGCCGGCGAGATGGTATATCTGACCGGCAAAGTGGGCAGCGGTAAAAGTTCGCTGCTTAAATCGTTCTACTCTGAAATCCCTATTGCGGCCGGCAGCGCCGAAGTGCTTGGATATGACCTCGTTTCGATCAAACGGAAAAACGTTCCCGATCTTCGACGGGAAATAGGCATCGTGTTCCAGGATTTCCGCCTTCTCTCCGACCGCAGCGTCTACGACAATCTCCTTTTCGTGCTCAATGCCACTGGGTGGAAGGACAAGGCAGAGCGCAACGAACGCATCGAGCAGGTGCTTCGTGAAGTAGGCATGCTCAATAAGAGCTATAAGATGCCTCACGAACTCTCCGGCGGTGAACAGCAGCGCATTGTCATGGCCCGTGCTATGCTTAACAGTCCGCGGATAATTCTTGCCGACGAACCTACCGGCAACCTCGATCCGGAGACTGGATCACTGATCATGCAGCGGTTTAAGGAAATAGCCGAGGCAGGCACTGCCGTTATCGTGGCAACTCATAATCTTTCTCTCGTGGAGCAATTCCCGTCAAGGATCATTAAGTGCGAAAACCGTCACATCTCCGAGTGACGCAATCAATGACGGTGGACTTGCGTCTGCACTGAGGTTCTCAATGGTTTTCAACATATGACAGGGATGTATTCCGGCAATTTTGATGTCGGAAACTGTTTTTTGAAATAAAAGTTGTAAATTCGCAGAAAATATACATTTGCACATAGGCTAAATATTAGGATAAAGATGAAAGTAATGAAATTTGGGGGCACATCGGTCGGATCTGCCTCACGGATTAAAAACGTTGCCGATTTAGTTAAATCGCGCGGACGTAATATCATTGTGCTAAGTGCAATGTCCGGCACAACCAACACTTTGGTTTCCATCGCCGATTACTATTACAAAAGCAATATCCCGGGAGCGATGGAAACCATCAACGCCCTCGGTCAGAAATATGCGGCCACTATTGAAGAGCTTTTCGAAAAAGAAACCAGCAAGGAATCCGCACATAAAGCTATTGATGAGACACTGACGCTTCTAAGATACAAAAGCAAGCAGTCGCCCTTCACCGCAGTCGATGAAAAAGAGGTGCTCTCTCGTGGCGAACTGATGTCGACGGCCCTGATGGCACTTTACCTGCAGGAGCAGGGAATCAATGTGGCGCTTTTGCCTGCGCTCGAATTCATGCGCACCAACGTCAACGGCGAACCCGACACGGAATTTCTGAGCACACATTTGCGTGAAATGATGAACGGGCACAGTGATGCTGAAATCTTTCTTACCCAAGGCTTTATATGCATGAATTCCGACGGCGGAATTGATAATCTCCAGCGCGGCGGCAGCGATTACACCGCATCGCTAATCGGAGCCGCAATCGGAGCCGATGAAATTGAAATATGGACCGACATCGACGGAATGCATAATAACGATCCGCGTTATGTCGAAGGGACAGCACCCGTGAAACAGCTCCATTTTGATGAAGCTGCCGAGCTTGCCTACTTCGGCGCTAAGATCCTGCATCCCACATGCGTACTTCCGGCCAAGCTCAACAACATCCCTGTGCGCCTGCTCAACACTATGGATCCCGAAGCCGAAGGCACCTTGATTTTCAATGCCCGTCCGGACCACACCATTAAAGCGGTTGCTGCGAAGGACAACATCACGGCAATAAAAATCAAAAGCGGCCGTATGCTTCTTGCCTACGGTTTCCTGCGTAAGGTGTTTGAGATATTTGAGAATTACCGCACTCCGATTGACATGATCGTCACCTCCGAGGTGGGCGTTTCGGTCACGATCGACAATGAGAAGAATCTTGATGCTATTGTCGATGACCTCCGTAAATTCGGCACCGTTACCGTCGACAGGGACATGGTTATAATCTGTGTGGTAGGCGATCTCGAATGGCAAAACAGAGGGTTTGAAGCGAATGTTGTCAATGCGTTGAAAGATATCCCTGTGCGCATGATTTCCTACGGCGGAAGCAATTACAATATCTCCCTGCTCGTGCGCAAATCCGACAAGATAAAGGCTCTCAACCTTTTGAGCCGGGGTCTGTTTAATAATTAAACTTCTTGATTCAGCCCATGTTTCCCGTCGAAAAATTCAGCAAGATACCCACGCCTTTCTATTACTACGACCTCGCTTTGCTCAACGAAACACTAACGGCAGTCGAAGCGGCGTCGCCGGATCCCGCATTTAAGGTGCATTATGCCGTAAAGGCCAATAGCAATGAACGGATTCTTCGTATGATTGCCGATCGCGGATTCGGCGCTGACACTGTGAGCGGCGGAGAAATTGTAAGAGCAATTGAATGTGGCTTTAAGCCTGAACATATCGTGTTTGCAGGTGTCGGCAAGACCGACGCGGAGATCTCCGAGGCTATACGGCTTGGAATAGGATGCTTCAATGTAGAATCGGCCGAGGAGCTGGATGTTATCATCGAACATGCTTCACGCCTTGGCAAAGTGGCGCGTGTAGCCCTTCGTGTCAACCCCGAAATCGATGCACACACACATCACTTTATCACCACCGGTCTGGCCGAAAACAAGTTCGGCATCGCAATGCCGATGCTTGATGATCTGCTGCACCGGTGTGCCGAAAGCGAATGGATCGATTTTCGCGGTCTGCATTTTCATATCGGCTCGCAGATCACCATCGGCGAACCGTACATCGAACTCTGCCATCGCATCAACCGCCTGACGGCCAATATTGAATCGACGGGTATCGAAATCCCGACCATTAATGTAGGCGGCGGCCTCGGAATCAATTACGATGATCCTGATGCAGACCCCATACCTGATTTCCAAAGCTATTTTGATATCTTCCGGCAGAACCTGCGGCTCAGGCCCGGTCAGGAACTCCATTTCGAGCTCGGACGGTCAGTTGTGGGCCAGTGCGGTTCGCTGATCAGCCGTGTGCTTTACGTGAAGAAGGGCCTTGAGAAACAGTTTGTGATCATCGACGCCGGTTTTACCGATCTCATACGCCCTGCGTTGTATCAGGCTCACCATAAGATAGAAAATATCTCTTCTGATGCTGCTGCGACGCATCGCTATGACGTTGTCGGCCCCATCTGTGAGTCGTCCGACACGTTTGGCATGAATGAGCTCTTGCCGCACACACACCGTGGCGACCTGATGGCTCTGCGCTCGGCCGGAGCTTATGGCGAAGTGATGGCGTCGCAATACAATTGCCGCCCGTTGCCACCGTCATATTTCTCGGAATAGCGGTGCTTGGTCTATGCTGTTGCGGAGGATTCTTATGTGTTCGGGTGTCGTGCCGCAGCATCCGCCAATGATGCCCGGCTTCCTGTCTCCCATCATTCTCATTATTGCCTCGACAAACGATTCCGGACTTTCCGGATAATTCCCGTCTTTATCCGGGATTCCGGCACTTGGATAGCAGACAATAGGGTAGGGCGAAGCGCCGGCAAGCAGGTCTATCGTGCGGTTCAATCCGCGTGGGCCGCAACAGCAGTTCAGCCCGAAAGCGGCAAGTCTGATATTGCGTTCAACTGTTTCAAGGAATTCTTCAGGCTTTTCTCCGGAAGCCATGCGTCCGCTTTCGTTATCGACTGTCACCGAAATGATTAAAGAAGTATCGCCGCCGTGCTTGTCTATCGATCGGCCTACGCCCTCGATGATAGCTCTCGCAGTCATCGGATCATAAATCGTTTCAATAATCAGCAGATCAACGCCTCCATCAATCAAAGCATCGGCCTGATGTTCATAAGCATTGCCGATTTCTTCGGGTTCCGGGATTGTTGCATCATTCACTGACAATGAGAATTCCGAAGGCCCGATTGAACCGGCAACAAAACGCGGCAACTCCTGTGTGGAGAATCTGTCGGCCTCGGCGCGGGCGATGCGGGCTGCGAGAAGATTCATCTCATTGGCATACTCCGACGTGTGATAGCGCCGTTGCGACAGCTCATTGGCATTAAATGTGTTAGTCTCGATGACGTCGGCACCGGCTTCAAGATACTGCAGATGGATTGAAGAGATGATTTCGGGTGCCGTAATGTTTAGTATATCATAGTTTCCCGAAAGTGAAACCGGGTGGTTTTTCAGTCGTGCTCCGCGATATTGCTCTTCCGAAAGCGCGAGACGCCGGATCATCGTCGCCATTGATCCGTCCAATAAAAGACGTCGTTGTGAAACTATGTCGCGGAATGATGCCATATTCTGTGCAAAAATAGCGATTAATCAGATAAAAACTTCGTATATTTGTATTTATAATCAAACCTGAAGTTGATGATTACTTCGATAAAAGACTTTAACCTTCACTCTTGCAACACATTTCGCATAAATGCCCAGTGCGCAGAGTTTATAGAATATACATCGGCCGACGACCTTCCCGCTGTGATGCAAATGGTTGGTAACCGACCATATATCAACATCGGGGGCGGAAGCAATATGCTTTTCACCGACGATTTTGACGGCGTGGTGCTTCATTCCCGTATCCTTGACATAACATCCGATTATGTCGACAATGATAAGGTGCTACTCAGAGTAGGATCCGGCGTTTGCTTTGACGATCTGATTCAACAGTGCGCACAGTCGGGTCTGTGGGGCATAGAAAATCTCTCGGGAATTCCAGGTGAGGCCGGTGCGGCCGCTGTGCAGAATGTGGGCGCTTACGGCGTCGAGGCTTGCGATGTGCTTCAAAAAATTGAATGTTACGATGCACGCTGTGGCCGGTTTGTCGAATTCGCGAAAGATGAATGTGACTATGGCTATCGTCATTCAATGTTCAAATCACCCGATAATCACAACCGATATATCATTACCCATATCGTCATTTCGCTGTCAGGCAAACCCATACCACAGATCGGCTACAAAAGTTTGCGCGAAGCAATCGTCGATACTCCAGTCGTTTCACCCATGACGGTGCGCGATGCAGTCCTCGCTGTACGTGCCGCCAAGCTCCCTTCGGTTGAAGAATATGGCAGCGCAGGCAGCTTCTTCAAAAATCCGATTGTGGATAGAGCTGTCTTCGACAGGATTTGTAGGCAGGTAAGCGAAGAAAGCGGCGCCGCCGTCAGCGTGCCGCACTATGATCTCGGCTCACAGGTGAAGATCCCGGCAGCCTGGCTCATCGAGCAGTGCGGACTGAAAGGTTACGTAGCCGGGGATGTCGCCGTGTGGCATCTGCAGCCCCTTGTGATAATAAACAAGACGGGACGGGCAACGGCTGATGAGATTCTGCAACTTGAACATACAATTATCGCTAAAGTGAATGATCGATTCGGCATAACACTTTCGCCCGAAGTAGAGCACATTGGTAAAACAACATCTAACATCAACACTCCCAAATAAAGCATCATGAGTACATTTATTATAGAGGGCGGCAACAGGTTGCATGGCGAAATCGAGCCTCAGGGCGCTAAAAATGAGGCGCTTCAGGTGATTAGCGCTGTGTTGCTTACCGACCAGGAAGTCCACATCACCAACATCCCGGAAATCCTCGACGTGCGAAACCTTATCGACTTGCTCAAGGGCATGGGAGTTAAGGTGACGCGCAACGGTAAAGGCGATTTCACATTCTGTGCGGCGGATATCGACACGGAATATGTGTCGAGCAAAAGCTTTATAGATAAATCGGCTGCTCTCCGTGGCTCTGTACTTGTTGTCGGACCGCTGCTTGCACGTTTCGGCACTGCTTATTTTGCAAAGCCTGGCGGCGACAAGATTGGCCGACGGAAAGTCGACACCCACATACTGGGCTTTGAAAAGCTTGGCGCATCGGTGGAATATGATGCCGACAAAAAGGCTTACCGTCTTTCAATTCCGAACGGCAAGAAATTGCGCGGAGCTTATATGCTGCTCGATGAAGCCTCTGTGACCGGCACCGCCAACATCATTATGGCATCGACCAAGGCCGAGGGAGTGACCACAATTTACAATGCTGCGTGCGAGCCTTACATTCAGCAACTCTGCCGGATGCTTTGCTCGATGGGCGTGAAGATCGAAGGCCTTGGCTCCAACCTGCTCACCATCCACAGCTGCGACTCGATTCGCGGAACGGAACACCGTATTCTTCCCGATATGATTGAGGTGGGCAGTTTCATCGGCATGGCAGCTCTCAACCAGAGCGAGATCACGATCAAAAATGTGGCTTACGATGAGCTGGGCATAATCCCCGACAGCTTCCGCCGCCTTGGCATCAACCTTGAACGCCACGGTGACGACATTTTTGTCCCGGCTCAGGATTGCTATGAGATAGAAACCGCGCTCGACGGCTCGATCCTTAATGTCGCCGATGCACCGTGGCCCGGACTGACCCCCGACCTGCTGAGCGTGATGCTCGTCGTCGCAACACAATGCCGCGGCAGCGTGCTCATCCATCAGAAGATGTTTGAAAGCCGCCTTTTCTTCGTTGACCATCTGATAGATATGGGCGCCCAGATTATGCTGTGCGATCCGCACAGGGCTGTAGTCATCGGTCTTGATCATAAACTGCCGCTTCGAGCCAACAAAATGCTGTCGCCCGATATTCGTGCGGGCATCGCCATGCTTCTTGCTGCGATGTCGGCAAAAGGGGTCAGCGAAATTGGCAATATCAACCAGATTGACCGCGGATATGAAAATATCGACCAGCGACTTAATGCCCTCGGCGCCCGCATCACACGACGCGAAGATATCTGAGCACTGCTTGTCAAACGGCCTGCACTTCAGACAATTGTATAATAACGACTAAAGCATTATGGTGTTTCAAAATTGCAAGATTTTGGCACGCCATCTTAATGTGCGTCAGAATGGGTAATTCGCAAGGTGCTGAGGATGAAACTGAAGGGAATTGGTTTTAGTAACTGACCGAAGCCGAATTCCGAAAGCAACGCCGCATATTGCCCATCAGGATACACCTTCACTGTGTCATCTTATCAGATGGGAATGACAATCATCGGGATATCGGAATGGAAGAGGATTCTGTGTGCTATCCCGGGATTGAAAAGGCGTGCAAAGATGTTTTTCTTCTTGTTGGGAACAGCGATAAGTTTCACAGGCATATCGCGCGTAATGCGTGAGAAATCATCCTCAATCGAGCTGATCGAAAGCGTGTCGATAGCAAAATGGTGGGCGGGATAATGCTCCCGGCAATAAGCTCCGAGCCGGCTGAGCGAATCGGAATCGCTGTCGCTGCTTTGTTTTTTGCCGGGAATCTTCACAAGCACCATGTTGAGATGTTCAACCGGCAGAATCCGGAACAGTGCGTCGATAGCAAGAATATCTTCCTGATCAAAATTGCTGAAAAACACAATGTCGGTGATGTCGCTCACGCTGCTGATGCTTACCGTATCAGGCACGGTGAACACAGGGAAACGGCATGTGTCAAGGACTTCAGCCGTCACACTTCCGACAAGCTCTCGCTCTTTGGTGCCGGCGCCGCGGGTTCCCATAACTATGAGTATAGGCAAATGCTCTTTGGCATACTGAACAATGCTTTCTTCCGGTATTCCCTCAATGATTTCCGTGGAGAATTTTACGGCCGGGATGCTCCCTGCCTTTATTCTATCAAGAATCCTGTCGGTGAAATTTTTCATTTGCCGCTGGGCTTCCTCTTCAACAAAAGCACGTTCGTCAGAGTCGGAATTCTTTGAATCAAACGTCAGCATGTCCGACAGCTGCACTCTGTTGGAGTAAACCGGATCGACATAGGAATACAGCAACACAATCGAGGCATTGTGAATTGCCGCAAGGCGGAATGCCATATTGCAAGCCCGCTCGGAATAGTCGGAGAAATCGACAGGCACAAGAATGATCGGCTGGTTGGCATCGCAGGTCGATTTGCAGCCGTTGAAAATTTCCTGATTTTCAATTATGCGCAATGCGATGGGCAGATCGGATTCGTGAATGCGCACCCTGACACCTGAGGCAATGACCGGATTGGTGAGATTGACATTCTGAAGCATCACTTCAAGTCCTTCTCGCTCAAGAAGCGATTTTAAGGCCATCGCACGGTCAAACGTATGAATCGCTACTGTAATAAAACGGTCGTCCACTTTTGTTTATCTTTTTGTGCCTGTGATTAAAGACGGGCTTTTGCCTCGGGTTTCAACTATAGCTGGTGCTTGTTAAATAGGATCACTGCTTTAGTGAGCAGGAAAAGGGAGAGGAGGGGAGAGAGGAGAATGAGTGCTGATTAGTCTTTTTCCTGACCCTTGATGATTTCAAGAGCCATATCGTAGATTGTGGTGTCGTCGAGCACTACGATACCGCCGTCGGGACCCGGTTCGATGTGAACGCCTACATTTTTACCAAATTCATAGTTGCTGCCGCCGAAATAATTGCGGACGGTCTGTACGGTTATATTTAATTTATCGGCAATCTGGTGAGTAGCGCCATCGGGAAGGCTGTCTTTAATGCGACGAAGCTCGTTGAAGGTGATAGTTTTAGCCATAATTTTATTATTTATAATTAATAAATGATATTAGAGTCAGTTTCATTGTGCTATAAAAATAGGCCTATATTTTCACATATCCAAATTTTGTAAGCAAAAATTAATTTTAAGGCACTATTTTTTCTATATCGCTGTCGTTTATCCATGCCCGGTGCTTGTTGTCGACGGCCACTTCATGCCATATTTGGGAGGTCGAATCAGCCGATTGCGACATCGAACGCAGGATCCTGACTTTAGTCCCTTCGTGGAGCAGCATGGCTTCTTCCTCGTGGGATGACGGGGTGCGCGGAACCGTGCTTAAAACGGCGGCCTCAGCCGTGACGATAGCATAGCCGTTGTCGGTGGCATTGGATTTCGCTCGGAATGAAAACACAATGGCAACAATAGCGAGAAGCAGTGTGCATATACCGCCAAAGAATCCTATCTTACGCAAGATGATGGCCGATGCGAATACATAGAGGAGGGCTGCCCCTATCGTGAGCACGAAGAAGAAGAAAGCCGTCCAGGCCCACATGTTGCTGCTTGCAAAATTGACTACGGAATTAAACGTGTTGTAGAGAAACGAACCGGTCTCACCTTTTTTGTCGACGATGCGGGCGTTGACAAATTCAAGATTGGCCTTGGCATCTTCATTCGACGGATCGATGCGCAATGCCCGCTCGTAGGCAAGGATTGCCTGAGCGACATCGCCCGACCGATACCGCGCGTTGCCGATGTTGTAATAAAGATCCGACGATTTACCTTCTTTATTTGCCGCCTGCATGTAAAGGCTGCACGCTTCGGCATACCGCTCTGCCTTGTAGGCTTTTTCAGCTCTGTCGGTAAGCGCCGATGCGGCAAGGCTGAATGTCGCTGCCGCTATAGTGATTATTAAAAGTAGATAGCGTTTCATTGATGTGATTTATCTTCTTTGAGCAGTTTTCTGGAGTCGTGATTTCTCGAGATTGTTGATCGCCGTTGTGGCTTCGTCGTAGACAGCCTTAATCTGCGAATCAGAGCCGGAGGGTGTGTAACGAGCCATCTCGCATTTGTCAAGCAGAGCAATGATCGAATTGCACATCTCGTCGGATACGCCGCGCTCTGAAAGCTGACGGGCAATGGTGTCACGCGATAGATCGGCAACCGGAATGGCAAGCTTGTCGCTCATATAACCCCATAGAGCACGAAGCGTCTCTTCGTAGAACTTTTCGGGATCATGCGCCGTCATGAATTTATGCGCAAGCTGCAGGCGGCGGCGTGCTACCTTGTTGGCCTTCGACATGCGCATGCCGGTGACATCGGCTGCACGGCGTCCGGTCCTAGCGGCCATTATCAGCACAACAATAAATGCGGCCAGCAAAATCAGATATGCCATCCAGTACCAGCTTTCGCTTATAATAAAGGTGTGGCCTTTTGTCAATCCAAGATCGCCTGTCTTGATAAACAGGATATCAGTGTTTTTAGCCGAAACGTCCTGTTTCTCTCCTCCTCCGGATGAAACGCCCTTCAGCACTTTCACGTCAAATTCCTTGCCCGGAATTGTCACATATTCTTTGCTCTGCGGGTTGAAGTAAACGAAATCGGGAACCCTCACCTTGTAAGTGCCCACATCCTTGGGGACAAACGTAAGCTCAGTGCGGGAATATCCCCTCACATTATCTCCTGCCACCTTTGCATCCACATTGTGCTGCGGTGTGTAAAGCTCAAACTCCGACGGGAAGTCGATTTCGGGATCAGCAAGATATTTTATGTTGCCCGAACCGTTGACAAGATAAGTCAGAGTGGCCGGCTCATTGGTGCGGAACGAGTTGGTCGACATTTTCATATCGACGGTAAACTGACCCACGGCGCCCGTAAACCCGGCAGGCTTCGGCGTGGGAAGCGGTAACACATTGACGGAAGCGCTGTTGGAATTAACCCTGATTTTACGGCTCCTGGCCTCCGGTATGCTGTAGAAACCGGCATTGATCATGTCATACTGCACTACATCAAGATCATAAGATCCAGATACGATCGTCAGCTTGCCGGCTTTCTGCGGAAACAGGATGCATTTTTTTATCACCGCAGTCATATATTCCTGACCGTTGTAAACCTCGCGCGAGTTCATCGGAGTCTGGATAGGCAGATCATCAACGAGGAACCCGCTGAAAGTAGGCTGCGTGATGGTCATGAACTGATCGATGGAATATTTGGTGTAGAGCTTGATCGTACACTCTATCGCTTCCTGTTCGTAGGTCGACGAACGGCTTGTGGCGATGCGGATAAACACATCATTAGCCCCTACAGGGCGGTCGGAAGTCTGCGTCTCGATATCGTCAATTGTCGTCTGTCGTGACGAAGGGGGCGCCTGTTTGTTCGACGCTGCGACGATAGTGATACTCGTTGGTTTGGTCGTGTAACGTTTGCCCTCGGCCGTAATAGAGGCTGCCGATATGGTGTAGGTTCCTTCTTTATCTGCTCTATAGGAATAGGTGAATTCAGTGGCGAATGATGATGAGGATTTTCCGTTGATATTCTGGTAGCTCTGGCTCTCCATTGTCGTAGGCCCGTAGATAAGCGTACAGCCGTTGATCTGCGGCGCCTTGAGTGCTGTTTTTGATGCTCGGGCATTCTTCAACACGTAGGTGACATGGAATTTATCGCCAACCGACACTCGGCCGGGAGCATTTACTGAAAATGACACCTGAGCAAGTGCTGCGAAACCGCAGACAATTACCGCAAGCAGAGTCGTTGAAATTCGTCTTATCATTTTTTCAGTGATTGATTGTTAGTTATGCCTGTTACCAGGGATGGAGAGTGATGCGGCGCGTCGTCCGGTCATCTTTCTTACGTTCGACCTTCTTGCGAGTCCGTTCTTCCTCTTTGGCAGCCGAATTAAGGATCTTATCAGCCATTTCGTCGCTCATCTGAGGCTGGGCGTTGGCCGGTTTCCCACCGGTGCTTCCACTATCTTTCTGTTGTTGTTGCTGATTCTGCTGATTCTGTTGCTGGTCTTTCTGATCCTTCTGATCCTTTTGCTGATCCTTTTGTTGATCCTTCTGTTGATCTTTCTGCTGGTCTTTCTGCTGATCCTGCTGCTGTTGCTGTTGATTCTGTTGTTGATTCTGCTTGTCTTTTTGAAGATAGAACTGGGCGACGCGCAGATTCTGACGGGCTTTCATGTTCGACGGATCGCGGCGGAGAGCCTGTTTGTACATGTCGACGCTTTCCTGATAATCCTTATTGTGGAAAGCCAGATTGCCGAGATTGATATACGAATTGTTCACCAGTTGCGGATTCTTTGACGAGGCGACGACCTGTGTGAAATATTTTGCAGCGAGCGAATCGGTCGGAAGATTTTTATCATCACCCTTGTCGCGGGTTCCTGCACCAAGGCGCACCAATGCCAGCGCATAGTTATAGCCTGCCACATCCGACTGCGGATCCTCCTGCAGGGCGTTGAGATAGAACTCTTCAGCTGCCTTGAAGTCGCCTTTGCGGTAGGCTTCATTGCCTTTTTTGATGTTTATCCTCACATGTTTTGCCGTCAGGTCGGCATTGCTCAAAGCGTGCATGCTCACCGGCGAAACAAACAGGATGGATAACAACAGATATATAATCGGTTTCATAATGAGAGAGCAAATAAAGGATTATTTCTTTGAAAAGAACTTAATGTTGCGCAGCCATTTGAGTTTGCGATAGGGGATGGCGACATCCAGTAAAAGCAGCAGCAGCGCGAGCGCGGCAAAAAGCGGGAATAGATCCGACGAGTCCGACGGAATGGCGTTTTTGCTGTATTTTGTCGCTTTTATCTTTCCAAGCTGAACGTCAAGGTCGTTGACGGCGTTGGCGGCATTGCCCGAAATGTATATGCCGTTGCCGGCTTTGGCTATGGCAGCGGCGCCTTCAGTATCAAGGCCGGTCTTCACTTCTTCGCCGTCGTACACCATGAATCCGCCGCCGGGAAACGGAATCGGCATTTTCTCCGCTGTACCCATGCCGATTACGTCAACCTGAATGTTGACTTCAGCAGCCTTCTGAGCCGCTTTGACGGCATCGTCTTCAAAGTTTTCGCCATCCGTTATCACCACGATGGCTTTATTGAATGCGCTTTCAGGGTCAAACGAATTGACTGCCGTGTTGATTGCCGCTCCGATTGCTGTACCCTGGAACGGAACCATCTCAGGACTAAGCGTGTTGACATACATCTTGGCCGAACTGATGTCGGGAGTGATAGGCAGCTGGAGATAAGCGTCGCCGGCGAACACGATAAGTCCGACGCGGTCATTGGTCATCTTGTCGAGAGCCTTGTCGAGGATCAGTTTGGCTCGGTCGAGTCGCGACAGGCCGTTGACATCCGTCGTAGACGAAGCGAGCATCGAGTTGGAGACATCGCAGCATATCATCAGTTCAATGCCACTCACCTCCACCTCTTCAGGCTTGAGATCGGCGCTTTTTTCAGTGTGGACATAAGGGCGCGAAGCCGCTATGATAATGAATGTAAGCGCTGTCAGCTGTAATATTATCTTGATATTTGGCAAGTAGCGCGATGCATCAGGCATAAGAGTGTCAACATTGTAGTGCCGGCCGAACCGCAGCAGCTTTTTTCGCCGCGAAAACCGCGCCAATATATATAGTGCGGCAATCACCGGAATGGCAATCAATGCATACAGGAATTCAGGATTTGCGAAATTTATCATTGTTGACTGTTCTTTTCAATCATCAGGCGGTTTACGGAATGTGGCGCAGCACAAGAGAGCGGAAGAGCAACTCAAATGCCAGCAGACACATGGCGAGAATGGCCCAAATTAAATACGTTTCTTCAACTAAAGTTGTTTTCTGCACACTCGTCTCACTTGTTTCAAGACGGTCAATCTCTTTGAATACATCGGCGAGGACGTGCTCATTTACAGCGCGGAAATATTTTCCGCCGGTGAGCTGTGCAATCTGTTCAAGGGTCTTTTCGTCAATGACCACAGGCAGATTGATATAGTGAACGCCTCCAAACGCATCATACTCCGGGAAGGGAGCATTGCCGTTTTTGCCCACGCCTATGGTGTAGATTTTGATTCCTTTGCGCTGGGCTATCTCAGCAGCGTCCATGGGCGGGAGCTGGCCGGCATTGTGTGAGCCGTCGGTGAGCAGGATTATGCTTTTTGATTTTGCTTCACTGTCTTTCAGACGGTTAATTGCTGTGGCGATACCATCGCCTATGGCGGTGTTGTCCTCGAGAATGCCCACTTCCACCTCGTTGAGATAGTTGATCAGCTGGGCATGATCCGTGGTCATCGGCACTGCCGTAAACGATTCGCCGGCAAAGATCACCAGGCCAATATTGTCATTCTTTCTGCCTGAGATGAAGCCTGATGCCACGCGCTTGGCCGCCTCGAGGCGGTTAGGATCGAAATCGCCGGCGAGCATACTGGACGATATGTCAAGTGAGATGACGATATCCGTTCCGCTCGTCTTCGTCTCCACCGTATGCTGCGAATCCTGAGGACGGGCTATTATAATGATCAGCACTGCAATCGCTATCATCCTGAGAGCGAACAGAAAATGAAGCAGATATTGCTTGAATGTCCGGGGACGGCCCTTGAATGATGCTGTCGAAGATATACCCATCGACGCATAGCGGTTGCGCGACGAATAGATGTACCACGCAATGCATGGAACCAGAATCAGGAGAAACCACAGATAGTCGGGATGTGCAAATTGTAGATTCATTCCTTTTCTTTATTTAAATCCTTAGCGGGCGCTGTTTCATCTGACGGGGCGGATGCCGGCGCGCTTTTCGGAGCGTTATTGTCGGCCTTTCCGTCGCTCTTCTCGTTATTTTCCGGCTGCTCGACCGGTTTGGTTATCTCAACAAACTGGCGTACATCGTTGAATGTGCGTTCATTGACATCGGCCGAAGGACGGGCCTTGGCAAATTTCACGAAATCAGCCTCGGACAGCACGTCGTTGACGAGCGCCGCTTCATCGCTGATCATATCACAATGTGCTATTGCTTCGCGGATCTGTTCCGACGTCATCTCCATGGCATTGATGCCGAAGCGGCCGAAGAGATAGATACGCAGGATGTCGGTGAGCCGGGTGTAATATTCCTTGTCGGCGCCTTTCTGCCACAGTTTTTTCTCGCGCAGCGCATCGAGCTGACGTACGGCAAGCACATAAGGCGGAATCTGTTTCTTCTGAGGCCGGAGCGGCATCTTGCCGTAGCGGAACCATTTGAAATAGCTGAAAATCAGCAAGCCTAATACGACAAGGGCAATGAGCACCTTCCACCAATGTTTCTGGACGGCATCGGGGAGGAAGTCCCAGAAGTTGTCCTCAATCGATGATATATCGGTATAATCATGTACGGTCACTCCCGTAACTTCGCCATTCTCAATGATGAGGTTCACGGAATCCAGTGCCACAGGCTCAACCTTTAAGGCCGGCGACTGCGGTATGATCGTATCGGTGCCCGAGATACAATAGATCTTAGGCATCACATAAAGTCCTGAATCAAACACCTGCACGGTGTATTCCTGCTGAAGCTGTTTGCGTCCGTTGCCCAGATCATTCACCTTATGTTTGTCAGGCTCTGAGGTGATTTCGAGTTCGGGATTGTCCGATTCACCGATTTCAATGGCGGCGTTGCTCTGCATCGGGCCGGAAAAGTCGACTTTCAGCGTTGTTTTTCCGCCCTGAACCAGTGTGGTGCTGTCAAGCGTTGCCGAGGCATGATAATCTGTGGGCAGAGCCGCAGCCGGGAATGCGGACAGGAATGCTGCCGCAATAACAGCGGCATTAAATATCTTGTTAATGCGCATCATCTTACGCCTCTGTTTTTAAATAATGACATTAATGCTTTAACATAGTCCTCATCCGTGGCAATCGACGTGAAGTCAACTCGGTTTTTAAGCATCATTTCCGTTATCCTCTGCTGGCGTTCATACCACCATCGGTTGTAGGATTTCCTCACCGACGAAGATGATGTGTTGACCCATTGCTCACTACCCGTTTCGAGGTCGGCGACACGGATCAGCCCTACGTCGGGCATCTGCGAATCGCGTTTGTCATAAACCTGAATGCCGATCACATCGTGCTTTCCGGATGCGACAGAGATAGCCTTTGAATAGTCGTGATCGTCGATGAAGTCGGAGATAAGGAATGTGGTGGTGCGTTTTTTGAGCG
The DNA here is from genome assembly GCA_900551515.1 of uncultured Porphyromonadaceae bacterium. The sequence goes on along the minus strand of URWH01000003.1, from coordinate 242 downwards.
CATCGGTAAAGAAACGGAGCACTTGCGCTATATCCGTGCCGTTGCTCGTAGGCCGGAACGTGAGCAACTGGCTGATAAGAAACAGGATATGTTTGCGACCTTTCTTCGGCGGTATGAATTTCTCGATCTTGTCAGAGAAGAAGATCATACCGATTTTATCGTTGTTTTGTATCGCCGAAAAAGCAAGCGTCGCAGCTATCTCCGCGATGATCTCGCGCTTTTCATCACCCACGGCGCCGAAC
>URWH01000002.1 GCA_900551515.1 uncultured Porphyromonadaceae bacterium | reverse complement strand
GCTATCTGTATCACCTTCGCGTCCATATATTCCTTAAGTTTTGCCGCAGGAATCATATCTTCGAGAGCATCGTAAAGGGGCTGAAGATAAGGATCGATTTTATCTTTCATGTCGCCCGGCAGAAAGCCGAGTTTCTCTCCGGCTTCGACAGCCGGACGTGACAGAATGATTTTTCGGGCTTCCTTGTTTTTAAGAGCTCTGACTGCCAGTGCGATAGCAATGTAGGTTTTGCCCGTGCCGGCCGGTCCGAGGGCAAATGTAAGATCGTTTTTTGAAAAAGCGTCGACGAGTTTCTGCTGATTGGGCGTGCGTGCCGAAATCGGTTTGCCATTGATTCCGAAGATGATCACGCCATCGTTTGCGCGGTCACGCGGTTCATGCCCGCGCACCACATCGAGGATCACATCCTCAGTCAGGGTGTTGTATTTTACACAATATTTTTCGAGCTCGTGAATTTTCTTTTCAAAATCTTCTGTTTCAGCATCATCGCCGATCACCTTTATGACCGAGCCGCGCGCTGCAATGCGTAGCTTGGGATAAAGGTTGCGGATCAATGCGATATTGTTGTTATTAACGCCGTAAAACGACGCCGGATCTGCATTTTCTATAATTATAATACGTTCGATCATTGTAATGAATTTGCGATAAGCGCCGGAACCCAAAGCCGGCTTTCACATATATATAATGGTGCAAAGGTAATTGTTGTTGCCCTATTTTTCAATTTTTTTTCAAAATAGAGTAATATAGCCGCCATCTTGACTAATTTTGCAAGAAATATTTGATGAAACGATGGCAAAGGAGATCGAACGTAAATTTTTAGTTACCGACCGCGGCGCCCTGCCCTTGAACATGCCTCACAAGGATATCAGGCAGGCCTATCTTAACGACAGCCCCGATGCTACCGTGCGTCTGCGTGTGGCCGGAAACCGGGCATTTATCACGGTGAAAAACCGTAACAAAGGCGCCGAGCGTGACGAATGGGAATATGAGATTCCGAAATCCGATGCCGCCGATATAATGGATCGCTGTGAATGCACGGGCGAGATCGCGAAGACACGCTATGTCGACGGCCGTTGGGAAATCGACGTGTTTCACGGAAGGCATGAGGGCCTTATAATGGCTGAGATAGAGATGACGAATCCCGATGAGCCGGTGACGCTGCCGCCTTACATCGGGCGCGAGGTGACCGACGATCCCCGCTATTATAATTCAAGCCTTGCCACTGCCGAGGATCTTCCTCCGTTTGAATAACTCGGCTATTTTTAGCGTACTCAGTATGGTTATTTGTCGCGGAGCGTCAGCTTCACCACGTTTTCAACATGTTGCGTGTGAGGGAACATGTCGACCGGCTGTACGGCATCGACGCGATAACGCGCATCGAGCAAAGCCAGATCGCGAGCCTGAGTGGCCGGATTGCAGCTTACATACACAATGCGGCGGGGCGATGCGTTGAGAATGACATTCACCACATCGGCATGCATACCGGCGCGCGGCGGATCGACAATCATAACGTCGGGGCGGCCATGGCTTTCGATAAAACCGTCGGTGAGCACATCTTTCATATCGCCGGCGAAGAAGAGCGTGTTGTCTATTCCGTTGGCTTCGGAATTGACTCGGGCATCGGCAATTGCATCCTCTACATATTCAATGCCTATCACCTTACGGGCCTGACGAGCAACGAAATTAGCTATTGTGCCGGTGCCGGTATACAGGTCATACACCAGTTCGTCGCCGGTGAGCTCGGCAAATTCGCGGGCCACCTTGTAGAGTTCATAGGCTTGCCGCGAGTTGGTCTGATAAAATGACTTTGCCCCTACCCTGAAACGCAGGCCCTCCATCTCTTCAATAATATAGCTCCGTCCGGCAAACACTTTCACTTCCTGATCGGCTATCGTGTCATTAACTTTCTGATTGACAACATACAGAAGCGATGTGATTTCGGGAAACCGCTCTTTGACGGCGGTGAGCAGTTCATTAATTTTCACGGCGTCATCCTCGCCGAACACCATCACCACCATCACCTCTCCGGTTGAAGCGATGCGTATCATGAGCGTGCGCAGGAAGCCGTTCTGATTGCGGAGATCGTAGAATGAATAGCCATGCTCTTTGCCGAACTGCTTTATAAACAGGCGTATGCGGTTGCCGAGATCATCCTGAAGATGGCATTTGCTGATGTCGAGCACCTTGTCGAACGCACCGGGGATGTGGAAACCGGCGGCATCCCTGTCGGGAAATTCCTCACCCGACCGCAACTGGTCGAATGTCAGCCACTTTTTGTTTGAGAAAGTGTATTCCATCTTGTTGCGGTATTCCCAGATATTCGCCGAGCCTTTTATGGGGGATATCTCCGGAAGCTCGACCTTGGCGATACGCTGCAGCGCATCCGTCACCTGCTTCTGCTTGCATTTGAGCTGAAAATCGTAAGGCAGGTGTTGCCAGCGGCAGCCGCCGCACACGGTGAAATGCTCGCAGCGCGGTTGGCAGCGCAGATCCGACGGACGGGTGATGGCTTCGATGTGTCCTTCGGCATAATTGCGTTTCTTGCGGTCGATCTTCACATCGGCTATGTCGCCGGGAGCGCCAAACGGGATAAACACCACCATTTCATTGACTCTCGCCAGACTCTGCCCTTCGGCAGCCACATCTGTTATCTCAACATCCTTCAGAAGAGGAAGCTCTTTTCTTTTCCTTGCCACGGCAAATCAGTTATATTGTTATTTTCGGCTGCAAAGCTACTGAATTAACTCTAAACATCGAAGCCTTTCCCTCAATTTTTCCACCGCCCGACCTCCTTAATGAGATAAGGTGACGCATTAATTAATACGGGTGGCTCTGACTTAGCTCAGGCGAAGAGGAGGCGGAAGGCTTCCTCAACTTTTGAGACTTCGTTGATTTTGATGGTGCGGCCGGAGGTGTCGATGCCTTTCAGATTGTTGGCAGGGATGATGATCGATGTCATGCCGAGCTTTTCAGCCTCCGAGATCCGCGGCTCGATGCGTGTCACCTGACGTATCTCGCCCGAGAGCCCGACTTCGCCGCACATGCATGTGCCGGCCGGGATGGCCATGTCGACGTTTGATGAGAGGATCGCGCAGATTACAGGCAGATCGAGGGCTGTGTCGTTGACTTTCAGGCCGCCGGCGATGTTGAGGAACACATCTTTCTGTGCGAGCTTGAAGCCAACACGTTTCTCAAGTACAGCCAGCAGCATGTTCATGCGTTTCGAATCGAAACCGGTGACGGTGCGTTGCGGCGTCCCGTAGGCGGCTGTGCTGACAAGAGCCTGTGCTTCTATCAGGAATGGTCTGACGCCTTCAAGGGTGATGCCGATGGCACGGCCCGAGAGCTCCTCTTCGGCATTGTGGGTCAGCAGCATTTCCGAGGGATTAGTCACCTCGCGCAACCCTTTCTGCCCCATTTCATATATACCGAGCTCGTTTGTGCTTCCAAAGCGGTTTTTTATGGAACGCAGAATGCGGTACATATAGTGACGGTCGCCCTCAAACTGCAGAACGGCATCGACAATATGTTCGAGCACTTTCGGGCCGGCGATGCTGCCTTCCTTGTTGATGTGACCGATAAGGATCACGGGCACGCCCGTTTCTTTGGCATATTTGAGCAGACGTGCCGAACATTCGCGCACCTGGCTGACGCTGCCGGCCGACGACTCGATATCATCGGAAGCAATGGTCTGGATGGAATCGACAACCACCAGTTCGGGAGCCGTCTCCTCGATGCAGCTTATGATATTTTCGAGAGATGTCTCACAGGCAATAAGCACGTTGTCGCAGACGCGGCCGATGCGGTCGGCACGCATTTTCAGCTGAGTGGCACTCTCCTCGCCGGATATGTAGAGGATCTTGCGGGAGCGGATGGACAGGATGTTCTGCAATACGAGCGTCGACTTGCCGATGCCGGGCTCGCCGCCGATAAGCACGAGTGATCCGGCCACCAAGCCGCCGCCAAGCACTCGGTTGAGCTCCTTGCTCGGCATCTTGATGCGGGGCTCGTCGGCAACTTCTATCTCGGAGATTTTCTGCGGGCGGGTGCGGATTTTTGCCGAGAGCGTTACGCTTTTCGACGATTTGGCGCTTATCTTTTCTTCAACCATGGTGTTCCATGCGCCACATGCCGGGCAACGGCCCTGCCATTTAGGCGAGTCGGCGCCGCATTGTGTGCAAAACCACATTGATTTAACTTTTGTCATATTAGGGGGGATGGTTAAAGGATTTGGTTACGGCGGAATTCTGAAAGCGTTATAGCTGTTGCTATTGCAACGTTGAGCGATTCTGACGTGGGCTGACCTGAAGGATAGGATGGTATAAGGAGCCGATCGTCAATCAGTCCGGCCACTTCGGGGGATATCCCTTTGCCTTCATTGCCCATCACGATAATGCCGTTGGCGGGCAGCTGGGTGTGATAGATATTGTCGCCTCCGAGAAATGTGCCGAAAAGCCGTACATTGCTGTCGGTCTTGAACAGTGACAGGGTCTCGGCAAGGTCGCAATAGTGAAGGGCGACACGCGATATGGCGCCCATGGTAGCCTGCACAACTTTAGGATTGTAGACATCGGCCGTCGTATGGCTGCAGATGATGTTGCGCACGCCGAACCAATCGGCCGTGCGTATGATGGTGCCTAGGTTGCCGGGATCCTGAATGCAGTCGAGAGCCAGACAGAGCTGCGATGCAAAAGCGCCGAAATCAGGAGTGTGCACCGGTATCTCATAGACGGCGATAACATCAGGGGCCGTGGAGAGCGACGACATCCGCTCCATGTCACGTGCCGTAGCTTTAACGACGGATTCCGCCGTGACAGCGGAGCCATGCAGCGCAAGCCACTTGTCGGTGGCGATAAGATAGCGGCACCGGAAATGGCTGATTGTATCAAGAACACATTTTGTGCCCTCGGCTTTGAAAAGGCCTGATGCTTTCCGGTGCTTTGCTTCGCCGAGAGAAGCCGTGAGTTTTCGCAGATTGTTCGTCAGCTCAATGATCATGTCTTAATAGTTGGATCTGTTTCTTTACAAAGATAGTGAAAAATAATCGCCTTTTTAAAAATTTCCGGATGAATAACCGTTGCAACCTACAAACTGACAAAAAGCTCCGGCATCGAGGGGGGGGATGCCGGAGCTTAGAGGTTATGCTGCTGTCAGGGGATATCAGATCCAGCGCACGTAGGCGAAGTCCTGACGGTGAGGCAGATTGGGATTTACCGGATAGAGGCGGAATCCATAACGGAACACACCGGCATCAGAAATCTTGTAGTCGAGCTTATATGTCAGGACACCGTTGTCGTCAGCTACAACCTTGAAGGGTTTCACCTCAAAGAGATGTTCTACGCCGTTTTCAACGCGGTATGACACATATTCAAGACCGACGCTGCGGCCGAGGCCGTTGGTGTCGACCTTAGCTTCAACCGTAAATGTGTTGCCGGTTGTCGAACTCTTCGGGCCTTCTGTCTTGAAATCAAGCACTTTCACGCCGTCCCATGCATCGACGAATTTGTATTTCCAGTCAACGATCTCTTTAGCGAGAGCATAATTGTTGGCTTCGAGAGCGTGGAAGCGTTTCGATTCGGGATCGTAGAAGCGGTTGATATAGTCGTCGATCATGCGCTTCATTGTGAAATGAGGAGCGATATGTCCGATCGAGCCCTTGATATACTGGATCCATTCGGGCGAGTAACCTTTGGAATTCTTGGCGAAGTAGAGCGGAATGATCTCGGTTTCGAGCATCGAGTAGATCGTAGCGGCGTCGAGGCGATCCTGCTGAGCCTGATCGGTGTAGGTGCGTTTGTCGGTGAGAGCCCAGCCGGCTTTTTCGTCAAAACGATAGCCTTCGTACCACCAGCCGTCGAGCACGGAGAAGTTGAGCACGCCGTTCATTTCGGCCTTTTCGCCCGATGTTCCGGAAGCCTCGAGCGGACGGGTGGGAGTGTTAAGCCAGATGTCGACGCCGGTAACGAGGCGTTTGGCAACCACCATGTTGTAGTCCTCAAGGAAGATGATCTTGCCGAGGAATTGCGGCATGCGGGAGATCTCCATGATGCGCTTGATCAGACCCTGTCCGGCTCCGTCGGCGGGGTGTGCCTTGCCGGAGAACACGAACTGAACGGGGAACTGCTCGTTGTTGACGATACGGGCCAGACGGTCGAGATCGGTAAAGAGCAGATGTGCGCGTTTATATGTTGCGAATCGGCGGGCGAAGCCGATGATCAGAGCGTTGGGGCTCATCTTCTCGATGATTTTCATCACGGCTGAGGGATCGCCCTGATTTGCAAGCCATTTTTCTTTAAAGTCGCGTTTGATGAAGTTGATGAATTTGTTTTTCATCTTCAAACGCATGTTCCAGATAGATTCGTCGTCGACATTGAAGATGTTTGCCCAATAGGCAGGATCGCTCTGGTGATCAAACATTTCAGCGCCAAGATTCTTGGCATAGAATTCTTTCCATTCCGAGGCGGCCCATGTGGGCATGTGCACACCGTTGGTCACGTAGCCTACGTGGCTTTCTTCCCATGAATAGCCTTTCCAGATGCCGGCGAACATTTTTTTTGAAACTTCGCCGTGAAGCCAGCTGACGCCGTTGGCTTCCTGACAGGTGTTGAGAGCGAAAACACTCATGGAGAAGCGTTCGTTCGTGTCGGGATTCTCGCGGCCCATGTTCATAAGGTCGGCCCAGCTGATGCCCAGTTTTTCAGGGAATTCATACATATATTTCCCGAAGAGATCTTCGTCGAAATAGTCATGGCCGGCAGGAACAGGAGTGTGTACGGTGTAAAGTGAGGAAGCGCGAACCAGCTCAAGAGCCTGCTGGAAGTCGAGGCCTTTGCCCTGAACATAATCGACAAGACGCTGCAGATTGAGAAGGGCGGCATGGCCTTCGTTGCAGTGATAGAGCGTGGAGTTAACGCCAAGTTTCTTAAGCATGAGCACGCCGCCGATGCCAAGAAGGTATTCCTGTTTCAGGCGGTTTTCCCAGTCGCCGCCATAGAGTTTGTGAGTAATCTGACGGTCAAACTCGCTGTTCATGTCGAAATCGGTGTCGAGCAGATAGAGTTTGATACGGCCTACATTCACGCGCCATACGTGTGAATAGATGATGCGTCCGGGATAAGGCACTTCAAGAATAATCGGGTTGCCTTCCGAGTCGTTGACCTGCTCGATGGGGAGCTGGTTGAAGTTCTGGGGCTCGTAATTGGCCACCTGCTGACCGTCGACGGAGAGCGACTGTGTGAAGTAGCCATAGCGATAAAGGAAGCCGACGGCGGTCATATCCACGCAGCTGTCGGAAGCCTCTTTGATATAGTCGCCGGCAAGCACGCCAAGGCCGCCCGAATAGATCTTCAGGCAGTTGCAGAGACCATATTCCATAGAGAAATACGATACTGAAGGAACATCCTTGCGCATCGGCTTGCTCATATATTCTTTAAAGGATGCATACACCTTGTCGATGCGTCCCATCATCTCATCGTCGTTCATGATCTCGGCAAGACGCTCGGAGCTTATGCGCTGGAGCACCATGACGGGGTTTTCACCGGTTGAACGCCAAAGGTCAGGATTGATGTCGCGGAAAAGGGCTTTAGCCTCACTGTTCCACACCCACCAGAGGTTGTGAGAAATCACATCAAGTGGTTTCAAGCGTAAGGGAAGCTCGGCAATCACGGTAGTGTCGTGAAAGATAGGAGCATTCGTCTGACTAACTTTAATTTTCATATCTTCTTTATTATTGGATTATCTGATCAATATATATATAATTGTTAATTGTTGGCAATGCGTTTCTGTTCGTTGGCTAAAGCGATCGAGTAGGCTTTAAGGTAATGGCTGATAAACAGGCTCCAGTTGGCTTTGGAGGCAGTGGCCATTGCTTTTGCGCTGATTTCCTTAGCGGTGAGTTCGTCGCAGCATGTGAGGAATTTAAGCGAGCGGGCAATGCTGTCGACAACGGCCGGATAGTTGCCGTCGTTGCGCTCGGCTACTGAAACGCCCGAATCGCTGAAGCTGTCCTCGAAATGCTGAAGTATCCACTGTCCGAATCCGCTGAGCGATGTGGTAAGCGTCGGGACGCCGAATGCTATACTTTCAAGCGGTGTATAGCCCCAGGGCTCGTAGTACGACGGGAATACGGTAGCATCCATGCCGATAAGCAACTGATAGTAGGAGAGATTAAATATGCCGTCGTCGCCGTTGAGGTAGCATGGCACATATATTACAGTGGCGCTGCCTTCATCATCATTTCTGAATCCGATGGAGTGTATGCGGTTGATTATCGGATCGGTGTCGGGATTGTGGAGAGAGTGGGTTATGACGGGATTGTCGAGGCGCTCAACGCGATGCGAGGCCAATGCATTCTTAAGGTCGTCGCGAGCATCGCCGCTCCATGCGGGCACCATGACAAAAGCGAGCACTTTCCGGCAGGGGTTAAAGCTGTCGATCTGACGTACAGCATCGAGGAAAAGATCGATGCCCTTGTTGCGGTATTCACACCGGCCTGAAGTGCATACTATAAATGTATCGTCGTTGAAGTGAATGCCGGTGAGTGAGGAAGCTACGTCGAGAAGCGTGAGACGCGCGGCATGCCGGCAGGCTTTGAATTTTGTTTTTGCCGGCACGAAATTGGGCTCAAAACCGTTGGGGGTCACCACATCGGGAGTGCGTCCGAGCAGCTGCGTGCACTCTCTTGCAGTGATGTCGCTGACCGTGGTGAAGCAATCGGCCTGTAGCGCTGCCGTCTTTTCAAGAGAATGTTTTGACTGCATGTTGAGCTCCTGCGCCATCTGATCGCCGTTATATCCTGGGAGATAGTCATAGAGCGGTTTGCCGTTGCCGCAGATGCTTCGGCCTATCGATGTGGCATGAGTGGTGAACACGGTAGCCACTTCGGGGAGCTTCCATTTGGTGTAGAGAAGTCCCATGCCTGTTGTCCATTCATCAAAATGGGCTATGACATGCTTTCCTTCGAGGCCGAGGAAGCGGTAAAGACTCTCGATCACCAGTCCGGAGGCATGTGAGAATGCGCATGCTTCGTCGTAGTCGCCATAGGCGTGAAGCGAATCCACACCATAGAGATCCCACATGCAGCCGTAGAATTCATTCTTTGAAGCATACATCCCGTCAAATTTCACCAGAATGGCAATAGGTTTGCCCGGAACATTCCAGCGGCCTGTGCGAACTGAAACACCCTCGGGAAACTTCACACTCGCTTTCCATGACTTGAGCACTGAGGCTGTCTCGAGGAAGAATGGCGACGGATTTTCGGCTGACCAAACGTCGGGACCTATGAAAATGACCTTATCCTTGTATAACTTTTGCAGACTTTTTGCTTTGGTAGACAGCACTGTATAGATGCCGCCAACTTTGTTGCACACCTCCCACGAGGTTTCGATGAGTAAATCTACATCGGCATTGGTTTCATTCATAAATTGCTGCTATATAAAATTCCGCGCAAAGGTAGTCATTTTTCATTAAATTAGCAATAGCCGTGATGCGCGCCGGTCCAACAATATTTGTTAAATCGTCTGTTCGGCACATGTGCGGCCGCCGTCCGTCGATAGTTTTGAATAACAATCATTTAGAATTTTATATCATTGTTTTTATTATTATCGTTCCTGCAAAAGACATGAATCTCATTTTTTATCGTTAATTTTGCATCGATTTTGAAACCGTCAACAACATGAACATTTTAGTAACCGGAGCAAACGGTCAATTAGGCAAAGAAATGCATCGTGTGCTGGAGCAGCATTGTCCCGGCGTGACCGTTTACACTGATGTCGATAACCTCGACATCACCGACGCAAAAGCGGTCAGCGATTTTTTTGATAAGAATGAATTCACCCACGTGATCAACTGTGCGGCCTACACCGCTGTCGATAAAGCGGAAAGCGACCAGACGCTATGCTACCGCATCAATGCCGATGCCGTGCAGAATATCGCCGCAGCCGCTTCACGCCACGACGTGAAAGTGATTCATATCTCAACCGACTATGTGTTCGACGGCAAATCCTACCGCCCTTACATCGAATCCGATAAGCCGAACCCCATGTCGGCCTACGGCACATCGAAACGCAAAGGCGAAATGGCGCTGCTTTCGCTCTGCCCTGACGCAGTCATCATCCGCACGGCATGGCTTTACTCCATTCACGGCCATAATTTCGTGAAAACGATGCTCAAGCTCGGCCGTAAAAAGAGCAATCTGAGAGTGGTGTTCGATCAGGTAGGCACCCCCACCTATGCAGGCGATCTCGCAGATGCCATCTACAGCGTGCTGACAGCCCGTCAGTGGGTGCCCGGCATATTCCACTTCGCTAATGAAGGCGTCATTTCGTGGTATGATTTTGCCAAAGCCATCCACCGCATCGCCGGCATCGACACATGCTGCGTCACACCTGTCACTTCCGACGACTACCCCACTGCCGCAACGCGTCCTTACTATAGCGTTCTTGACAAATCAAAAATCAAAACCATCTACGGCATCACCATCCCCTATTGGGAAACGAGCCTTGAATATTGCATTGCCAAACTGGCCGAAACCGAAGAATAATCACCTGCCCCAACAATGTCACAGATCACTGACGAAATAACCAAACGACGCACCTTTGCCATCATCTCACACCCCGACGCCGGCAAAACGACGCTTACGGAGAAGCTGCTTCTTTTCGGCGGCGCCATTCACATAGCCGGAGCTGTAAAATCCAATAAGATAAAAAAGACAGCTACGAGCGACTGGATGGAAATAGAAAAGCAGAGGGGCATCTCGGTGGCTACATCAGTGATGGGATTCAATTACGGAGACTATAAAATCAACATCCTCGACACGCCCGGCCATCAGGACTTTGCTGAAGACACCTACCGCACGCTGACGGCTGTCGACAGCGTGATCATCGTTGTCGACGTTGCAAAAGGCGTTGAACAGCAGACACGTAAGCTCATGGAGGTGTGCCGAATGCGCAACACCCCCGTGATCATATTCGTCAATAAGCTCGACCGTGAGGGACGCGATCCGTTTGATATCCTCGACGAACTTGAATCCGAACTTAAAATCAGTGTCCGCCCCCTCTCCTGGCCTATAAATATAGGAGCGAAATTCAAAGGCGTGTACAATATCTATGAAAATACGCTCGACCTCTTCACGCCCAACAAGCAGCGCGTGTCGGAACGTGTGGAGATCACCGATATCAACGATCCGCAAATCGACGCTTCCGTCGGCGATGCCGATGCAAAAAAGCTCCGCGACGATATAGAGCTGATTGAAGGTGTCTATCCCGAATTTGATGTCAATGAATATCTTGAAGGCAAGCTGGCTCCTGTGTTTTTCGGGTCGGCGCTCAACACATTTGGCGTCAAAGAGCTTCTCGACTGTTTCGTGAAGATAGCCCCCTCCCCTCGCCCCGTGGCAACGGAAGAGCGTATCGTAAAGCCCGACGAAGAAGCATTTTCAGGATTCGTGTTCAAGATTCATGCCAATATGGATCCCAACCACAGGTCGTGCATTGCATTCGTCAAAATCTGTTCCGGGAAATTTGAGCGCAATGCGCCCTACAAGCATATCCGCTCGGGCAAAGTGCTGAAATTTTCCGCGCCTACGGCATTCATGGCTCAAAAAAAGAACATCGTCGACGAAGCATTCCCCGGAGACATCGTGGGCATCCCCGACACCGGAAATTTCAAAATCGGCGACACCATCACCTCGGGCGAAACCCTTCATTTCAAGGGATTGCCAAGCTTCTCTCCCGAGATGTTCAAATACATCGAAAACACCGATCCCATGAAGTCGAAGCAACTCGACAAAGGCATCCAGCAACTTATGGACGAAGGTGTGGCTCAGCTGTTTACCAACCAGTTCAACGGCCGTAAAATTATCGGCACCGTAGGTCAGCTTCAGTTTGAGGTTATCCAGTATCGACTGCTCCATGAATATGGCGCACAGTGCCGTTGGGAACCGCTGTCGATGTATAAAGCCTGCTGGATTGAAAGCGACGACGATGAAGCCCTCGCCGCATTCAAGAAACGAAAACATCAGTTTATGGCCACCGACCGCGAAGGCCGCGACGTGTTCTTAGCCGACTCCAACTATGTGCTCCAGATGGCACAGAACGACTTCCCCAAGATCAAATTTCATTTTACGAGCGAATTTTAGGCCAAAACACGTAATATACAAAACTGGGGTCAAAGAACATCATGACATACTGACATTTAGGAGATGTGCCATAAAGCAGATTATCGATATGCTTTCTATAGAGTGCCAGAATGGATAGTTGCAAGGCGCTGAAAATGTGGCTTCAGCCTTTTACTCAAGCAAATAACCGAAGTCGGATTACGAAATCAACGCCGCGCATTTCCATTATGACGCACCATATTTGGTGTAATGTAGCAAACAGCGGATGAAGGCCGGCGATTTGCTGTCAGTCGGCTGCACGGTAGGTGGGAGCGTTTTTCGGGGCGCGTCCTTTTATCACTTTGTGATAGTAAGCGTAGGTCATCGGAGTGCCGGTGCCGGGTACGGTGTCGATAAGGCGAGCGATGATCAGCATGTGAGTGCCGCAGTCCACTTCCTTCTGCATTTCAAGGATAAGACGTCCGGAGAACGAACCGTTGACACAAGGTGTGAACCCGACAACATGATAGCCGAACTGCTCGTATTTGTCAGTGTCGCGGCTGGAAAAGAATCCGAATCGTCCGATAATCATCGGATCGGTATCCTCGGCCACTATCGACAGCGAGAACAAACGGTTCTCACGAAGAGCTTCGAGCGTGAAATTGTTTTTGTTCAGCGATATAGCCACTGTGGGATTCTCGCTTGTCACCTGAAAGCAGGTGTTGATTACGCAGCCAACGGGACGGCCGTCCTTAAATGCGCCGACCACATACAGGCCATAGGTCAGATTATATAAAACGCTCAGATCCATGTATTTATATTATTGTTGTCTTATCAGATTGTTGTCATAAAAACTTTAAACACCCCTGCCCGTTTCGCAGTTCAGTCCTGCGTTCAGCAACATGGCGAAATCATTATAGCATCGCCAGGTGCCGGAAAGCAATGAAGGAAAGTAGCAACACCTCGGGCGCATCAGAGAGCGTAAGATCGGCGCCAAATTTTGAAAAGGGCTTTGGAGAAAAAGAGCAAACGGCGCGCTTCGCTTAAAAAGCCGAAGTACACCGTTTGCAAAAATTTAATCAAATGTCGGTGCTGTTAATGCCCGGACGGACGACGGATGAAACCGCCTCATCCAAAGCAATTATTCGCCGGGGATGATAGCTTCGCTGGGGCAAACTTCAGCGCATGAACCGCACTCGATGCATTTGTCGGGATCGATGTGGTAGATATCGCCTTCGGAGATTGCTTCAACGGGGCATACGGAAATACATGTTCCGCAAGCAACGCATTTGTCAGTGATTACGTAAGCCATAATTGTTTTGTTTTTTGGATAAATTATACGGATAGAAACGATTTTACGTGCAAATGTAAGAGTTTTTTTAGAAACTGACCACTATCGGCGTATGTTTTTTTCATTCGCCGGATGCAAAATGGCACAAAATGGCCATCATCAGATACCTGACGGTGCTTCATTTCTTCACCTCCACGAGCTCCATGCCGCGCATGATGGCCTCGCGGTTGGCCGGAAGCAGATGATGGTGACGTTCGGGAAGCGTTTTCTTCAATCCCGTCATCACCGAATCAACGCTGACTATGGGGTTGATTTTCAAGAGCGCTCCAAGAATAATCATATTGTAGCTCTTGGCATTTTTCAGTTCGAGAGCCACGTCCATAGCGTTGACCGGATAGATGTTGATATCGGTGCGCGTGGGAGCACGATGGATGCCGTAAGGATCATAGATGAGCGTGCCGCCGGGTTTCACTTTCGATTCAAATTTATCGAGGCTCTGCTGGTTGAGGATGACGGCCGTGTCATAGCTGTCAAGCACGGGCGAACTGATGGGTGCATCGGAGAGCACAACGGTGACATTGGCCGTACCGCCGCGCTGTTCTGGACCGTAGGAGGGCATCCATGTCACCTCAAGATCATCGATCAGTCCGGCATAGGCGAGTATCTTGCCCATCGAAAGGACACCCTGTCCGCCGAATCCGGCTGCTATAATTTCCTGTTTCATTGTTGTCGGCTTAATTATTCAACATTTTTCAGATCGCCCAGAGGATAGAAGGGGAACATGTTTTCCACCATCCACTGGTTGGCTTTTTCGGGCGACATTTTCCAACCGCTGTTGCATGTGCTGACAATTTCCACAACGGAAGTGCCGCGCCCGGCGAGCGAGTTTTCAAAAGCCTTGCGGATGGCTGCTTTGGCTTTGCGCACGGCTGCCGGAGTGTGAACCGACTGACGTGTCACATAGCATGTGCCTTCGAGCTGAGCCAGCAGATCACCGATTTTAAGGGGATGGCCGTTGAGGTCGATGCGGCGGCCATAAGGTGTCGTGGCCGTTTTCTGCCCTTCGAGGGTCGTAGGCGCCATCTGTCCGCCGGTCATACCGTAGATGGCATTGTTGATAAATATGATGGCTATGTTTTCGCCGCGGTTGGCTGCGTGAATAGTCTCGGCGGTGCCGATGGCGGCAAGGTCGCCGTCGCCCTGATAGGTGAACACCAGGCAGTCGGGGTTGAGGCGTTTGGCGCCGGTGGCCACTGCGGGAGCGCGGCCGTGGGCAGCTTCAATCCAGTCAATATCGATGTAATTATAGGCAAACACGGCGCAGCCTACGGGAGCAACGCCGATGGCGTTGTTTTCAACCCCCATTTCTTTTAGCACTTCGGCCACAAGTTTGTGAACCACGCCATGGGAACAGCCCGGGCAATAATGCATCGGGGTGTCATTGAGAAGCTCAGGCCGTGAGTAGACCTTGTTTTCGCTTCGTTTGATATCTTCGGGTTTCATCGTGATTTCGTGTGAGTGTTGGTTATTTCATGTCAGGGAAATGTGACTGCATAGCCTGCAGTACTTCCTGCGGATTGGGGATGCAGCCTCCCATGCGGCCGTAGTGGTAGACGGGCACGCGGCCTTCAACAGCCAGGCGTACATCCTCTATCATCTGTCCGGCATTCAGCTCCACGACCATCATGCCTTTGACCCTGCGGCTCAGTTCGGCAATCTTTTTCGTGGGGAAAGGCCAGAGAGTGATCGGACGGATCAGACCGATCTTCACGCCGGCGGCGCGGGCATCCTCAATGGCTTTCAAGCATATACGTGCAATCGAACCGAATGCCACGAAGATCACTTCAGCATCGTCGGTGAAATATTCCTGATAGCGCACTTCGTTTTCCTCGATGCGGCGGTAGGTCTCCTGGAAACGGAGATTGTTCACCTCCATCTTGGGGCTTTCGAGTTCAAGCGTGGTGAGCACGTTGGGCTTGCGGCCTTTGGGGTGTCCGGTCACAGCCCACGGACACTGCTCGGCGATCTGCTCGGGCGTGCGGCGCGGACGCTGCTCGGGAAGCACCACCTTTTCCATCATCTGGCCCACAATGCCGTCGGCCAGAAGCATGGCGGGAGTGCGGTATTTGAATGCGAGATCGAAACCGAGGCCGACGAAATCAGCCATTTCCTGAACAGTCGACGGTGCCAGCACGATGTAGTGATAGTCGCCGTGACCGCCGCCTTTGGTGGCCTGAAAATAATCGCTCTGCGACGGCTGTATCGTACCAAGGCCGGGGCCGCCGCGCATCACATTCACCACAAGTGCCGGCAGCTCGCCGGCAGCTATATAGGACATGCCTTCCTGCATAAGACTGATGCCGGGGCTCGACGATGATGTCATGACTGCCTTACCGGTGGAGGCTCCACCGTAAACCATATTGATTGAAGCGACTTCGCTTTCGGCCTGAAGCACCACCATGCCGGTGGTTTCCCATGGCATAAGCGCCTCGAGGGTTTCGAGCACTTCGCTCTGAGGGGTAATGGGATAGCCGAAATAGCCGTCGACACCGTAACGGATGGCGGCATGCGCTATAGCCTCATTGCCCTTCATTAGTTTCACTTCTTCTTTCATATTCAATCGTGAATGAATTGGGGTTCAACATTTATTTTTCGACAACGCGATACACTTCGATGCATCCGTCGGGACAAACGAGAGCGCACGAAGCGCAACCGATGCATTTGTCAGGCTCAACGGCATAAGCGAAATGATAACCGCGATCGTTGACTTCCTTGGGCTGCAGACCGAGCACATCGGTCGGGCAGGCCACAACGCAGAGATTGCAGCCTTTGCAGCGTTCTTCATTGATGTCAACGGCTCCTATTATTTTTGCCATATCGTGAAGTTTGGTTTGTTCATATTATTATAAGCATCCTATGCTGAGAATGCCTCTATCACGATGCAAACATAATGAATTTTTTGTCAAAACAAAACGTTTTGCACATTATTAACCATGTTGTGCCGAAATGGCCGAATTGAGGCATTCGCCGTCAGGGCTTCATCACGCTCACGCGCTGCTTCGAGCCCTTGATCTTCAGCTTCGAAAGTGCGGCGGCTGTCTCAACGGCTTTGGATGCAGGCACCGCCACCAGGGAATAATGGTCGTGGACAGCGATCTTGCCTATCTCGCCGGGGGCTGTTACGCCTGAAGCCGCCACAAAACCGGCCACGTCGCCGCGCGAGATCTTCTCTTTCTTTCCGGCGCTGATATAGAGTGTGGCCACAGCCACGGTTGCGGCACCGGTTTGCGGCGCCGGCTGGCTGCTGCGGTCGGCACGAATATAATCGGGGAGGTTGTCGGCTTCGGATACGATGACCCACACCGTTCCGGATGCATTCTGACGCGCCGTGCGGCCGTTGCGGTGGATCCAGGCCTGCTCGTTGACCGGCAGATGATAATGAATCACATTTTCCACGCCTTCAATGTCAAGCCCGCGTGCTGCAAGATCGGTGGCCACAAGCACCGGAGCCGTCCCGTTGGCGAAAAGATCCACGGCCATTTCGCGCTGACGCTGGTCGAGGGCGCCGTGATAGAGTATGGCGGGGATATGCTCGGAGCGCAGACGGCCATATACGCGTTCTGCGCTCTCGCGATGATTGACAAACACTATCGATCGGTCGGATGGTTTTAGCGAACGCAGCAGGGCCACCAGCGTGTCGAGTTTGTCGCGTGAAAAGCTCTCCACTTCCACGGTCTGCAATCCCGCTCCGGCATCCGTATGCTTGGTGAAATCCATCTGAAGGGCATTGCTCAGAGGCAGATAGCCGGGCATTTCGGCCAGGCGGGTGGCCGATGTCAGCACAAGGCATTTCAGTTTGCCGATACGGGCCACGATGCGCTTCATTTCGCCCTCGAAGCCGAGTTCGAGCGACTTGTCATATTCGTCGAGCACGAGGATATCCACCGATCCGACGTCGATATTTCCGCGGCGGATATGGTCGAGCAGACGTCCCGGTGTGGCGATGATGATATCGGGGACAGGCGAGAGCGACTTGCGCTCATCCTCAACAGAATGGCCGCCGTAGAGCGCGACGGTCTTATAGCCATCGGCTATCGGGCGCAAAACGGAGAAAATCTGCATGACAAGTTCGCGCGATGGCGCTATGACAGCGGCCTGTACGGCATTGCGCGGCCGGCCGATGGCACGGAGCATTCGGCAGGCAAATGCGAGCGTTTTTCCCGAGCCGGTAGGCGCGATGAGTGTGATTGCGTGCTGGTCGCTGGCGAGCAGCTGCCGCTGCATATCATTGAGGTTGTCAATGCCGAGGCGACGCGATATGGCTGAAATAATTGCTTCGGAAGTCATCGTGAGATTATCAGAAAGATATATAGGGATAAGTGACATCCCAGAGGTATAACGCATGCCCGGGCATGGAGGTTCCGGCCGAGCAACGGTTGCGCTCGCTGATGATTCGCCGGAAATCTTCAATGGTAAGCTTGCCGCGGCCCACGTCGACGAGCGTGCCCACTACGGCGCGCACCATGTTGCGCAGGAAACGGTCGGCCGTGATGACGAAAACATATCCTCCGTCGATGCCCGGCACGGGATGCCACGCGGCTTCCGTCACATGGCATATATTGGTCTTATTATCGGTGTGCAGCTTTGCAAAAGATGTGAAATCGTCGACTGCCAGCAACTCCAGGGCGGCGCGGTTCATCGCTTCGAAATCGAGTCTGGGCGGTGCCTGCCAGCATAAGGGATGGAAGAATGGTGTCTTGACGGTGGTCACATAATAGTGATAGGTGCGCGATGTCGCATCGAAGCGGGCGTGTGCATCGGGATGCACAGGGCACACTTTCTGTATGGCTATATCGCGACCCACTATCGAATTGAGTGCGCGCACAAAGCCCTGTTCGTCGGCAATCGGCGACGGAGCATCGAAATGCGCTATCATACTGCGGGCATTGACTCCGGCATCCGTACGCCCGGCTCCCACGACAGGCGTAGGCCGGCGCATCACCTTTGTCAGGGCATCTTCGATCACCGACTGAACCGTGACGCATCCCGGCTGGATCTGCCATCCATGATAAGGCGCGCCGTGGTACGACAGCTGCATGAAATAGCGCTGCGGCACAGGAACCGGTGCTTCGGAATCGCTCATCTTATCAGTGCCGGAATGTCTCAGTCCTTTTCAAGATAGGTGTAGCCGTAGAGCCCCGAGCGGTAGTTGGACAAGAATTCGCGTCCCTCCTCGGGTGTTATATGGCCGGCTTTCATCGAGGCCGTAACCCATGTCTCGACATTCCGCACAAGTTTCTTCGGGCTGAACTGCACATAATCGAGCACTTCTGCAACGGTTTCGCCATCGATCACGCGGTCAATCTCATAGCGGTCTTTATACACCGAGATATGCACGGCATTGGTATCGCCGAACAGGTTGTGCATGTCGCCGAGGATCTCCTGATAGGCGCCCACGAGGAAAACGCCGAGATAATACGGCTCGCCGGGACGCACCGAATGGACGGGCAACGATGATGAGGTGCCGTGGTTGGTGATGAAATTGGCTATCTTACCGTCGGAGTCGCACGTGATATCCTGAATGGTGCAGGTGCGGTCGGGGCGCTCGTCAAGCCGCGACAGCGGAATGATCGGGAACACCTGATCGATGGCCCAGGAGTCGGTGAGCGACTGGAAGAGGGAGAAGTTGCAGAAATATTTGGCGGGGATCATTTTGGCAATCTTGCGCAGCTCTTCGGGCGCGTGTTTCATTCCGGAGGCTATCTCCCCTACTTCGCGGGCCACCGACCAGAACAGTTTCTCAATCTGGGCGCGGGTGCGCAGGTCAAGGAGCCCGAGGTTGAAAAGATCGAGAGCCTCTTCGCGGATCTGCAGTGCATCGTGCCAGCTTTCGAAGAGACGGGGCTGATTGAGGCGGTCCCATATATCATAAAGCTCACGGGCCAGCTCGTGGGCATCGGCCGGCAGCTCTTCTTCATCATGCCATATGGGCAGCTGGGTAGTTTCGAGCACTTCAAACACGAGCACCGAATGGTGAGCGGCAAGCGACCGTCCGCTCTCAGTAATGATGTTGGGTTGCTTGACCTCATTTTTAGTGCATGCGTCGACAAGCGCCGACACGGCATCGTTGGCATATTCCTGAATGGAATAGTTCATCGAGCTCTCCGACGCGGCATTGCGCGTGCCGTCGTAGTCCACGCCGAGGCCGCCGCCGATATCCACAAAGTCAATGTCGAAGCCGAGTTTCGACAGCTGCACATAGAATTGCATGGCTTCGCGGAGCGCGTTTTTTATTCGCCGTATCTTTGTCACCTGACTGCCGATGTGGAAATGAATGAGTTTGAGGCAGCTCTGCATGTGGTGCTTTGTGAGGAAATCGATTGCCTCAAGCAATTCGCTCGAGTTGAGTCCGAATTTCGACTGATCGCCGCCCGATTCCTCCCATTTGCCGGAGCCCGACGACGAAAGCTTGATGCGGATGCCCACATTCGGCATGATCTTCAGGCGCTTGGCCACTTCGGCAATCAGATTGAGCTCGTTGAGTTTCTCCACAACGAGATAAATGCGCCGGCCCATCTTCTGGGCGAGCAGGGCAAGCTCGATGAAGCTTTCATCCTTATAGCCGTTACATATAATAAGTGCGTTGTCGGCAATGTTTGTGGCAAGCACGGCATGAAGCTCAGGCTTCGAGCCGGCCTCCAAGCCTATATTGAATTTCCGGCCATGGCTCACAAGCTCTTCCACAACCGGGCGCATCTGATTGACTTTTATCGGATAGATGAGAAAGTTTTGCGCCTGATAGTCATATTCCTTAGCCGCCAGCTTGAAGCAGTTGGAAATCTTTTCGATGCGGTTGTCGAGAATATCGGGGAAGCGGAGAAGCACCGGCGACGTGACGTCACGCACCTGCAATTCATCCATCACTTCCTTGAGATCGACGGGGGCGTAACCCTCGCGGGGCGTCACCGTGACATGACCTTTATCGTTGACCGAGAAATATTTCAGTCCCCAGCCATTGATGTTGTACAACTCAGCGCTGTCTTCGATTTTCCACTTTCTCATGTTCCTTTTCAGATAGGGGGTAATTGGTGATTCCGCCACAGCCATGAATGCGCGACGATTCTGCAAATTTACACATTTATTCCGGCCTCACAAAAAATAGCCCCAAGAACACCTCCGAATACGCCAAAAGCAAAGTATAAAAACGTCACCATTCGGCATCATTTCACTTTTTGCCTCATTTTTTGCATGCGGCGCCCAAGATTTTGCCGGTCGGCGCAACAATAATCCAAATAAATGGACTATATTTGCGGATAAGAATCATCACATGATTTCATCATCAACTTTTCAATACATATAACTCTCACATCATGAAAAAATTTGTGTGCTATTCGCTTGCCATCGGCGGACTGATTGCCATGTCGGCCTGCAACGGCAAGATGGGTCAGTTTAAATCTGACTATTTTTCTACAAACCCCAACCCGCTTGAAGTGGTTGGTCAGGATGTGCCCGCTGTCGTTACAGCCAACATCCCCGCCAAGTTCTTCAAAAAGAATGCACAGGTGACCATCACCCCGGTGCTCGTCTATTCCGGCACTGAATCCGCCGCCACCCCCACGGCCCTTCAGGGCGAGAAAGTGCGCGGTAACGCTCCCGTGGTCAGCTATGACAATGGCGGTGTCGTGACAATTCCTGTCAATTATGCCTACAACCCGGCAATGATGAACAGCGAACTTTATCTCACATTCGATGTCGCACAGGGTAATAAGAAATATGTGCTCCCGCGCGTGAAAGTGGCCGATGGCGTTGTAGCCACTGCCGCTCTTGCCGATGCAGCTACCGTCGATCCCGCAGTTGCCGCTGACGCCTTCCAGCGCATCATCAACGAGAAATATTCTGCCGACATCCGCTTCCTCATCAATCAGGCCGTAGTGCGCAACAACCAGCTCGGAACTCCTGAAATGATGGAACTGCAGCAGCGCCTCCGCACAGCCAACAATGCCGACAGCCTCGTGATCAACTCCATCAACATCGAATCCTACGCTTCGCCCGAAGGCGCGCTCGACTTCAACGCCCGCCTCGCCGAAGACCGTGAAGCCAACACACAGTCTTATCTCCAGAAACAGCTGAAGAAAGACAAAATCGCCGAATTCGGCGAACTGACCGCCAACTTCACCGCTGAAGACTGGGAAGGCTTCCAGAAACTCGTTGCCGCAAGCGACATTCAGGACAAAGACCTAATCCTAAGCGTGCTCAAACAGTTCAATGACCCCGAGATCCGTGAACGCGAAATCCGCAACCTCGCAAGCGTATTCGAAGTGCTCGCCGACGAGATCCTCCCGCAGCTCCGCTATTCACGCATCACGGCTTCGATCGACGTCATCGGCAAGAGCAACGACGAAATCAACAACCTCGTCGACAACGATCCCTCCAAGCTTAGCGTCGAAGAACTTCTCTATGCCGCTACACTCACCGACGACAACGCCCGCAAGCAGAAGATCTACGAAACCGTCATTCGCCTATATCCCAACGACTACCGCGGCTATAACAACCTCGGCAACATCCAGTATCAGAATCAGGACTACACCACTGCCCTCACCAACTTCAACAAAGCCGCTCAGCTCAATCCCGCCAGCAAGGAAGTGGCCATGAACAAGGGTCTGCTTTCGCTTGTCAACAAAGACTATTCCGCTGCTAACGCTTCGTTCAGCAACGCTTCCGGCCTTGAGAACCTCGGCGACGCACTCGGCGTTTACTATCTCACCCAGGGCGACAATGCCGCTGCCGTCAAAGCTTTCGGCGCAAGCAAGACCAACAACGCCGCTCTCGCACAGATCCTCACCAAGGACTATGCTTCGGCCAAGAACACTCTCGCTGCCATCGCCAACCCCGACGCCACAACCTACTATCTGACCGCTATCCTCGGTGCTCGCACCAACAACGAGTCGATGGTTCGCAGCAACCTCGAGAAAGCCGTCAAGCTTGACCCGTCGCTGGCTCAGAAAGCCAAAGCCGATCTCGAATTTGCCAAATTCAACAAGTAATCATTTTCCTGCATCCGGCGCCATAGCCGGTTGCTGAAGCCCCCACCCTATGGCGGTGTGTCAGAAAATCGACACACCGCCATATTTTTTGCCGTCCGGAGGCATTTGTGGAATTAAATCCGTATATTTGTTTTCTGTTTCTAACTCAACCGAATGATGCTCACCAGCCACAGCGACGACCGCGACACAGCCACCCGCAACGAAAACGCCGAAATGCGAACAGCCCGGCGGATAATCGAAAACACATCGGCCAACCTCTTCCTTACCGGCAAAGCCGGCACAGGCAAGACCACATTTCTGCACTCGCTTCGCAGCCACTCGTCGAAACGCATGATTGTGCTTGCGCCCACCGGCATTGCCGCCATCAACGCCCGAGGTGTCACCATCCATTCGTTTTTCCAGCTGGCGCTCTCGCCCTTCATCCCCGGTGCCACACAAACCACCACCCGCAAGCGGTTCGACCGTTTCAGCCGCGAAAAGCTACGCCTGATACGCACCATCGATCTGCTCGTGATCGACGAGGTGAGCATGGTGCGCGCCGACCTCCTCGACGCCGTCGACGATGTCCTGCGGCGCCACCGCAACCCCACCCTCCCCTTCGGCGGCGTCCAGCTGCTCCTCATCGGCGACCTCCAGCAGCTCCCGCCCGTGGTGCCTCCCGAACAGTGGGAACTGCTGAATACGGTCTATTCCACGCCCTATTTCTTCTCGAGCAAGGCCCTCAACGAAGCCGGATACCTCACCGTCGAGCTGCATCAGGTCTACCGTCAGAACGACACCCGCTTCATCGATCTGCTCAACCGCATCCGCACTAATCATATCGACCGCACCACGCTCGATCTCCTCAACTCCCGCTGCGACCCGTCATTCTCCCCCGATGCCTCGCAAGGCTACATACGGCTCACCACCCACAACCGTCGCGCCGACGAGATAAACCGTTGCCAGCTCGATGCCCTCGACACTCCCGCGCAGACCTACACAGCCGAAATCGAAGGCGACTTCCCCGAGACCTCGCTGCCCACCGACCGGACGCTCACGCTCAAAGTCGGCGCTCAGGTGATGTTTCTGAAAAACGACTCCGTGCAAGGCTATTTCAACGGCATGATGGCCCATGTGATAGACCTTACCCCCACCACGGTCATTGTCCGTCCGATAGGCTCCAGCAATAAGATCGAAGTCGGCCGGGCCATCTGGGAAAACACCGACTATAAACTCGACACCGAAAAAGCTACGGTCGAAGAAACCATCTGCGGCACTTTCAGCCAGATTCCGCTCCGGCTGGCCTGGGCCATAACCATACATAAAAGCCAGGGCCTCACATTCGACAAGGCCATCATCGACGCCACCAATGCGTTTGCCCACGGACAGACCTACGTGGCGCTCAGCCGCTGCCGCTCGCTCGAAGGACTCGTGCTCGACCGGCCCATACCGCAATCGGCCATCATACTCGACCCGGCCGTCGACTCTTTCAATGCCGCTCACGTGTCATTGCTGCCCGACCAGACGAAGCTCACCGACCTCGAAGCCCAGTACACCATCGAATGCCTCGACAGCCTTTTCTCCCCCGTCTCGTTGCGCAACGCCTTCAACCGCCTGCACCGCATCGTCGAAGAGTATTTCTCACGCGACTATGTGATATTAGCCCGCTCCTACAAAGAAGCCGACAGCTCGATAGCCGAGCGTATCGAAAAAGTGGCGCACGCCTTCGCCGTCCAGTACCGCGGCATCATCCCGGGCACCCCACTGTTTCAGGAGCGCCTCGACAAAGCATTCCGCTATTTCAGCGAAGAGCTGCGTCCGCTCCTCGACCTCATCGTGCGCACGCCCGAAACCGCCGACAATAAAGCTGTCGCAAAGCGCCTTCGCGAAGCCCGCAACGAGCTCAGCGAGATAGTCCGCATCAAGCTCGCCGTCATGCAAACCCTCTCCGGCCAATCTTTTGCACCGGCCAGCTACCTCTCAGCCAAAGCCAAAGCCACCCTCGCACTCGACAGCGCGCAGCCCACAAAAAGCCGTCCATCCCGCGCTGCAGCATCCGCAGCCGGCGCCGGCCATCAGCCAGCCGCCTCATCCCCCGCATCCGGTCATCAGCCCGCCTCCTCCACATCCGGTCATCAATCCGCTAACGCCTCCTCCTCCAGTGATATCGCCGATCCCATCCTTTACGAAAAGCTCTGCAACTGGCGCACCCAGCTCTCAAAAGAAAACGCCTGCCCGGCCTACATCATCCTCTCCAACCGCGCCCTCATCGCCATATCCAGCATCAAACCCGTCACCCTTCCCGCCCTAAAAGCGATCCCCGGCATAGGCAACAAAAAGCTGACCCAATACGGCCCCCAAATCATCCAGATAGTCCTCAGCCACCTCAGCGCCGCCCCAATTCACCCCGTCTAACCCCCGAGAGCCCAAGCCCCTCACCCTCCTCATAAATCCAGAAAAGCCAAGCACACCCGCCCCACGCAACAACCCGAAAGCCCAAGCGTCAACCACGCCCCGCATAATAGGCCCGAGAGCCCAAGCGTCCACCACGTCCCGCATAATAGGCCCGAGAGCAAAACCTCACCACGTCCCGCATAATACCCTGCAGCTCAAATCCGCTCCCCATTCGCAACCCCATTTATTTCCAAGCGATTCCGATTAATCCCAAGATTATTTTTCAAAAATTATCAAAAAAAATCGTCCGAAAGTTTGCACAAAAGAAAAATAGTCCCTACCTTTGCATCGCTTTTGAAAAGAAGCCGATTCGCTAGCTCAGCTGGTAGAGCACATCCCTTTTAAGGATGGGGTCCTGGGTTCGAACCCCAGGCGGATCACAGAAGTATTCGGCAGAATACTGCAAAACACTGCAACTGGTTCAGTAGCAGTGTTTTTTCTTTATGTCCAAACGGCATCTGAGTGCGCCCTGTGCGGCTCTGCCGTGTGCAATTCGTGTGCAAGACCAATCGTGTGCAGTTTTGCACACGATTGAGGATGTGGACTTCCAACATACGGTATATCAACATAGTACGGAAGTTACGAGCCTCAAAAGTGGGGTTTTGAACAAGATTTTGCTCAAATTCAAGGTTAAAATGGCTCAAGCCGAAATTCCGGTGCATTTGTTAAAACAAGGAGAATAAAGTGTTAAA
>URWH01000001.1 GCA_900551515.1 uncultured Porphyromonadaceae bacterium | reverse complement strand
CGCCGGCTTTGAGATAGTCGGCCGTGCGCACCATCAGAGCCGCTCCCGTGGCCCAGAATACCGGCATGGTGTCGTCATATTGTCCGGCATCTTTCTCCACGGTGGCAAACACGCGGCCACGGCAATAAGGATAACCGTTGCGATCGATGAAGCCGCCGGCAGCTCCGGCATATTCAAACATTTCGGGTTTGCGATACGACCGGATCTTAGGCTGACAGGCACCGGCATCGGGCGTGCGCTCCATGAAATCGTAGAGCGGCGTGAGCCAGTCGTCCTTAACGGCGATATCAGAGTTGAGCAGCACGGCATATGGATAAGCCTTGGCATAGTACTCGATGGCCTTGTTATACCCGCCGGCAAATCCGTAGTTCTCAGTGAATTCCAGGAGATCCACTTCGGGGAATTCCTCTTTAAGCAGGCTGACGGAACCGTCGGTGCTGCCGTTGTCGGCAACGATGACACGCCCAACGGAGCGAGGTGTATGCCGGACGACCGACGGGAGAAATTCACGAAGGAGCTTCTCGCCGTTCCAGTTCAATATTATCACGGCCACATTCGGCATTTCGGATTCATTCATTTTATCACCTCTCCTTTCATTTCATCGTCGCCGACCGACAGAAGCCTGACGTCGACAATCGTGTTGTAGAGCGAAGGATCGTCGGGCAACGACACCTTGATATAATTGTCGGTAAAGCCGTGCATGATGCCTTCGTGCGATGTGTGCTCAACGAGGACCGGGCGCTCCGTGCCGACAAACGATTCGTAGAACCCGCGAAGCTTCGCCTCGGAGATCTCGCCCATCACAGCGGCGCGGCGGTGCTTTTCCTCCTGACTGACGACATAGTCGATATCCGTGAGGGCGCGGGTGCCGGGGCGCTCCGAATAGGGGAAGACGTGCAGGCGGGAGATCGGCAGTGAACGGACGAAATCGCTGGAGCGGGCAAAACATTCGAATGTCTCGCCGCGGGCTCCAACTATGAGATCCACGCCGATGAAAGCATGGGGCATGACCTCCTTGATAAGCTCGATGCGGTGGCGGAACAGGTCTGTGACATAGCGGCGGCGCATCAGCCGGAGGACGGTGTCGTCGCCGCTCTGCAACGGTATGTGGAAATGCGGCATGAAGTGACGCGACTGCGCCACCCATCTGATCATATCGTCGGTGAGCAGATTAGGCTCTATCGACGAGATGCGGTAGCGCTCGATGCCGTCGACATCATCAAGGGCGCGGATGAGATCGAAGAAAGTTTCGTCGGTGCCCTTGCCGAAATCGCCGATATTGACGCCCGTGATCACTATCTCCTTGCCACCCTCAGCAGCAACCTGCCGGGCCTGACCGACGAGGAAATCAATGGAAGCCGAACGGCTCCGGCCGCGTGCAAAGGGTATGGTGCAATAGGAGCAGAAATAGTCACAACCATCCTGCACCTTAAGGAAATAACGCGTGCGGTCGCCTCTCGAACACGATGGAGTGAACTCCCGGATATCCTTGGCCGGCGTTATCTCTTTGCGGGCACACGCGTCGGCCATCCAGCGGTCGACATAATCGGCAATAAGAGCCTTCCGGTCATTTCCGGCCACGAGCGCCACGCCCGGGAGCGCAGCCACCTCGTCGGGTTTCAGCTGGGCATAGCATCCGGTCACGATAATGGCGGCCTGAGGGTAGCGGCGGGCAAACGTGCGGATGGTCTGACGGCATTTCTTGTCGGCCGCTTCGGTGACCGAGCAGGAATTTATGATTATGAAGTCCGGTTCATCGCCCGGATTCATCCGCATAAGTCCGTGTGACTCAAGCATTGAGGCAAGAGTCGACGTTTCGGCAAAATTCAATTTGCAGCCAAACGTATGGTAGAGCGCTTTTTTCACGCCTGCTATTTCGCAATCAGTAGTCAAACCTGTTATATTAGTCGGGAACGATTGTCTATTAATCGATAATATTTGCAAAATTAATAATTGTTTGTGAATTGTTGTGTATATTTGTAGGTCAAACGACAGCCGCAGCGCTTTTCCGACAGCGTTACAACCAAAGAAGCCTGTGGATTGTTTTGATTTTCAATACCGGCGGATCAAACCCGCTCATGTGGCCGCCACAATCTATCGCGTTACGAAGCATCTATAACCATCTCCGAAGATCATGCTCAAAGAAGACCTGATAAACATCTATGCCACGAGTTTCCGTGAAAACTGGAACCGTCCGGCAATTACCAATTATGATACCGGCACAACACTGACCTACGGCGATCTTGCCCGCCGCATCTCCAACACCCATCTTTTCTTCGAACTTTCCGGCATCAAGAAAGGCGACAAGGTCGCCCTGCTCGGAAGAAACTCGGTGTCGTGGATAGTGTGCTATATGGCCACGATCACCTACGGCGCCGTGATAGTGCCGGTGCTCAGCGACTTCAATCCACAGGATGCGCAGCACATAATCAACCACAGCGACTCCGTGATCATGTTTGTCAGCGACAACATCTGGGAGCATCTCGACTTTGACCACCTCACCAACATCAAGGCGGCGATATCGCTCGACACGCAGGAAGTGCTTGGCGACCACACCTCAGGCGAGAAGATAACCAAAGCACTGAAAGCACTGGGCAAAGCCTACAACAAGCGACATCCCAAAGGCTATACGGCATCCGACGTGCGCTATGGCTACTTCAGTCCCGACAGCATTGCCGAAATCAATTACACTTCAGGCACCACGGGATTTTCAAAAGGCGTGATGCTGACGCTAAACAACTTGTGCGGCAACGTGGTGTTCGGCATGCAGTCGAAGCTTCACTATCCCGGATCGCGCTGCCTCTCCTTCCTGCCGCTGGCTCATGCCTACGGATGCGCCTTCGATATGCTCGTGCCGCTTGCCGTGGGAACACATATCACGGTATTCGGACGTCTGCCCTCCCCTAAACTTCTGCTGAAGGCCTTCAGCGAGGTGCGACCGAACCTCATACTGTGTGTGCCCCTCATTCTGGAAAAGATCTACCGCAAGCAGCTGCTGCCGGTAATCTCCAAGCCATCCATGAAAAGGCTTATGGCCATTCCCCTGCTCAACAAGCGTATATATGCCAAGATCCGCAACAAGCTCGTCGAGGCATTCGGCGGAGAGTTTGAGGAAGTGATTGTAGGCGGTGCGCCGATGAATCCCGAAGTCGAGGATTTCCTGCACAAGATCCATTTCCCGTTTACCGTAGGCTTCGGTATGACCGAATGCGGCCCGCTCATCAGCTACACACCGTGGCGCCAGTTTATCGTCGGGTCGTCCGGCCGCACGCTCAAAGGTCTGATGTATTCCAAAGTGCTGAGCGACAATGAGGCTTTTATCCCCGGAGAGATCTGCGTCAAGGGCGAAAACGTGATGAAGGGTTACTACAAGAACCCCAAAGCGACAGCGCAGGTGCTCGACAAAGAAGGCTGGCTGCACACCGGCGACATGGGCACAATAAGCGACGCCGGCACAATATTCATAAAAGGACGGTGCAAGACCATGATACTTTCAAGCAATGGACAGAACATCTATCCCGAGGAAATTGAAGCGAAGCTCAACAACATGCCGTATGTGGCTGAAAGTCTTGTGGTAGAACGCGGCCGCAGGCTTGTGGCGATAGTCTATCCCGACTTCGAAGCCATGGACAAAGCCCATCTGACGGCCGACATGATGCCCGAAGTGATGGAGAAAGTGCGTCAAGAAGTCAACAAACTGACGGCACCCTACGAACGCATCGACGAGATTCAGCTCCGCGCCAACGAATTTGAGAAGACGCCCAAGCGGTCGATCAAGCGCTATCTTTATCAGTAAGCGCCTGCCGCCAGGCGTCTAACGACCGGTTTTACCGAACCGGATATTATACGACCTCGGCTACTTCAACCGAGTCGTCATCGCCTCCGCCGGCATTCGGCGTGGGTGTATGATCATCGTCGGATGAAGATGTGAAATCCGAACGGCGGCGCTCATTGGCGATCCACATTGCCATATAGGCGACCATGGCCAGGATAGTTGCGCCCGACATACAGTATTTCTGCACGGGAGCGAACGACGACGTGAACTGAAGCGTAGCTGTCAGAGCGATCAACGTGCCGGTGAGAGCCCACATAAGCATTCCCGTTTTACGCATGAGCCCAACGATAAGCATGCCGCCCAAAGACAGTGCGCCCGCGCCCATGATAACCTTGTCGATCATGGCGTCGCTCTGGCGCCAATAGTCGGTGGTAAGGAAAAGGACTACCGATGCGATCACCGAAGCGAGCAAAAGGCAGAATGTGAGCACCCACAGACCGGAAGTGGAGAATTTCCGCTTTTGCGACTGCGACTGCAGTCGTGCGATCTCGGCTTTAAGCCAGCCATTCTCTTCCTGAGCCTCCTTCACCGCATTACGCAGGGTAAAGAGGCTTTTTTCAATCTGCATGGAGTGCTTTTCGCTGTTCTCAACACGCTTATTGGCCTGCTTAATCAAAGCATCGGCAGAAGCGAGCCGCGATTTCAGTGCGGCCATTTCGGCATCGTTATCCACGTCCGAAGGGGCGCCGGCCGGTAAAGGCTGCGCTGCCGGAACGGCAACTGAATTCTCCACCGACTGAACAAGAGCTGCACGAAGAGCCTTAGCATCGGGATAACGGTTCTTCGGATCCTTTTCGAGGCACTTCATTATGATATAGTCGAGCGCCTCGGGATAATCGCGGGTGTAGGTCTCGCCCGGATATGCTTTTTCGAAAGCAGCCTTGCGCAACGGTTCGATGGGCGGCGGAGTCTGCTCGGTCTGCTCTTTGTACACCTCATAAACGGCCACCTCCTCGCTTTTTTCCGTATCCATCGGGAAGGGCACGCGTCCGGCAAGAATCTCATATAAGAGGATGCCGAGGCTATAGACATCGGAGGCCGAAGTGATAGTTTCACCACGGAGTTTTTCGGGCGAGCTGTATTCATGGGCGCCACGGGCGCGCGAGCTGCTTTTCACGCAATGATTGTCCTGAATGGCCAGACCGAAATCGAGGAGCACAAAGGAGCCGTCGTAATTGCGCCGCATTATATTATTGGAATGCAGATCATTGTGATTAACGCAATATTTGGCTATCAGCTGCGACTCTTTCTGACTGTCGATAAGATAACGCGAACCGTCGGAAGGATCGGGCTGGAGATCATCGGCGTCGGGATCCATCAGAAACTTGTAGAGATCAACATGACAATAGGCCATGGCGCCGACGATCTCGCGGGCGAAACGGGCCACCTCATCATATTCGACAAATTTGTGGCGTTGCAGATAATCGCACAGAGTGATGCCGTCGATATAGTCCATCTCGACAATCGCCTTATTGGCAATCAGGCGCGGCTGGTAGATGCGTACGATGTTGGGGTGACAGCCATTGCCGATTTTGAGGAGCACGCGACATTCGTTGAGAAAAGTCTTGTAGGCGCGATCGTTCTCATCGTCAATCACTTCGTTTGACACCTTGATGGCCCGGATGTAACCGAGATCATGGTGGCGCACCTTATAGACAGAGGCAAACGACCCCTTTCCAAGCATGCGCAATTTTTCATATTCTTCAAGAAATAAAGCCATAGACTCACTGAGGATTTGAGAGGGTGAAATGAATCATCACCGATTTTCCGAGTTCAATCATGTCGCCATCGGCAAGCGGAAACAGAGTGTTCACGTCGTGAAGTTCACGCACCGTTTCGCCATGATAAATCTTTGTCGAAGTGCCGCCGCATGCGCGACAACCGCCCGGGCAGGCTTTAAGCCAAAAACTTCCTTTGCGCGAAATGATATCGGCCTGCATGCTGCTGACGCAAAGATTGTTGCGAACGATCGACTCATCGGGATCCGACTCATTGATTATGATATCGTTTTTACGGAACGTCCCGCCATTTTTTGCAATGGCACCCCGGCCGATATGATAACATTCCCTGACCGAAGAATCGAGAGTATAGACCGGCTCACGGAGCGAGCCTGTCCCCTCCTCCACATAGAGCCAGGCTTTATGCTGAGGTTTGGGAATGTCAACCGCACGCCACGACACATAGAGCTGATTCTCAACAATAATGCGCGGATTTGAGCGGCGAATGGTATCAGCCACAGCAAACCGTATGGTGATCGATTTTGCTCCGACACCCGTGAGCAGTGCATTGTCGAGAGCGTGACGCAGATCGTCGCGCATCTTCTCGTCGGCCCAGGGATATTTCATCGGATCGTAGGACTCGCTTTCCACTTCGACCCACACTATAAGATTGGCCAGCGCGGAGAAATTGGTGCCGGCGGCCGGCTTCAGTTCATTGACAATCAACCTGACGGCCTGGTCGCGGTTGTCAATGGCATTATCGAGTATCGACTGCTGTTCATCGGCCTGTGACGGCTGATTGTGCTTCGGCTGAGACGACTGCTGTTGAGGTGCGTCGGCAGGACGTCCGTTGATTGAAGCGGCAATCTCAGAAAGCTTATTTTTCAGTTTGCTGAACATATTCTGTTTGTTTAATTAATGCACTTCATAGCCCATGCTGTTAAGCACCGGAATAACCAGATCGGCGACTATGCGCACAGCCTCGGGTGAAAGATATCTTGTTCGTTTATCGTAATCGATCAGGCGTTCAAGTCTGACGGCGATTGCGAGCGGAGCCTGCTGTTTGGCTGAATTGATGAAACATATATACCAGCCGTCGTTGGCTTCGTTTTTTCCAAAAGGCGAGCGCTTGTCATATCGCTCAGGTGTGCCGGTCTTGCCGCCCATACGCTCCGAGCTTACATTGGCTAACGGCAGTGCGGAGCCATACCCTTTAGCGCGATGCTTGTCGGATTCGAGCTGCATGAACGAGCGCAGATGAGCCGCAGCTCCCGGATCGAGCACAGGCACGGATTCCAGCACGGGCATATCAAACTCGCCCTGACGCAGCACATATCGTGTGGGCACGAGGGAGCCGCCATTGGCAACGATCGACACAACACGAGCCATATTCATAGGCGTTGCAAGCAGTCCGCCCTGACCCCACGGGAAACCGGTCTCGACCATGTTCCAACGGAAGTCCTTACGGCGGGTCTTGTCGGTCTGCCGTTCTTTCATGTAGACACGGTCAAACACGTTGTAGCTCTCCTTTGCCACCTGATCCATCATTTCATGCAAGAGCGGCGAAGCCTGGCGCTCGTTGCGGAAGAAGAAATAGGGCGTATAGGTGTTGGTGGAGTTGACGGGGTGAACACGTGCGCCTACTGTCGAATAGAGCGATTCAAGCTGCGGATACAGATGGTTGAGATTCACCAGATTGATGAAGAAGTTGTTGGACGACAACTTTATAGCGTCCGACATCATCACATCGCCCTGCGGTTCGCCACCGCCTTCAATTCGCTCTCGACCCATGACGGTCATAGGATAACGCCAGGCTTCGGGATTAGCCATCAGCCCGGCCATAGCACTCATCACTTTGGCGGTAGAACCTGGCTGCGACTGGAATGTCAGGCCGAGATCGCGTTCGGTGATCGGTGCGTGGTTGTTGCCAAGCGCTTCAGCAGGATTAGAGCGGAAAATGCGCATATCCTGCAGCATGACGATCGAATCCTGCTCGGGAAGCGGATAGTTGGCCGAGCAGAGCAAATCGCCCTTCGAGGCATCAAGCACTACCACCGACGCCCTGAGATTCGGGCAACCGCCCAAACGGCTGTCGGTTATCAGCACCTGACGCAACGTGTCCTGCAGACGCTTCTGAAGCAGAGCGTCTATGGTGAGATAAAGGTCGCGCTGTTGACGAGAATCATTATGCTCGTCGATGACCGGGTTGCGCTCTATGCCATATCTGAGGAAAGGAAGCATCACGGAATAGTCGTGCATCGTGCGCTTGAATGTGGCATTCGAAGCCGGCATGAAACGGTTTACGCGATATTTGTCGGATTCCATCACCACGACTGAATCGCGAATGTCGATGCCGCGCAACTCACCGAGATGGCGCGACTCGGCGATATATCCTGTAGGATTCTCGACGGAATTGTAATAGACCTTCTTTGTGTTGGCATCGCCGATCATGAAAAGAGTCTCATTGCCAAACGGATAGTAACGGCGACGGCGTTTGCTTGCCTCTACCTGAATCTGTTCTTCCGTGAGACCAGCAGCCAGTAGCTGCTCCTTGGCCTTCAGCAGCTCATCGCGTGAACTCGTGGCAAGAAGGACGCCGTTGCGGTCGTAGATATTTCCGGAGTGCATCCTGTTGAGGATCAGATTAATTCGGGGGTTATACTCAACGACGCGCTCACCGAGTGTATTGGTAATAAACGCCGGGCGGATGAGTGTTTCGTTCTTATCAAACAGCTGATATTTCAACAGAGTTGCGAGGATGACTACCCCACCGGCCATGAACAGCAGGGCGCCGGCGGCAATGGCATTGTCGTAGGTGCGCGCATGGGCGGCCTGACTTTCGGTAGCCTTCAGGCGCGAAGCCGAGACGACGACACCAAACATGGCCATTGTGATGATTATGCCTGTGCGGCCGTAGCTCAGGAACGGCACCGAAATGCCCGTCAGCGGCACGAGACCGAGCGAGCCCATGACGATGAAAAGGAACTGGACACCGGTGACGATGGCGATGCCCATGACCAGATACATCACAAACGGATGCCCCGCTTTACGGCCGATCAGCAGCGAGCGGTGCACCACGAGCACAAAACATATGATGACGAGGAGCAAGCCCGCAAAGCCGAGCATCTCGCCTATCGACGTGAAGGCCATATCGGTGTGGCAGGCCGGAACGAGCGAGGGGCTGCCGTCGCCGAGGCCCATACCGGTAAGGCCGCCGGAAGAGACGCTCCAGAGACCTTGTGCCACCTGATCGCCGCCCGTGACGGTATTGTTCCACACGCCCGACCATGCCATGTCGGTTCGGTTGGTGAGACGGGCGGCCTCGCTGTCGGCACCGAGAGCGGTCAGGATCTGTGCGCCGAAGAGGAACACTACGATGAGCAGATTCAGGAAGATGGCGCTTTCATACACCTTGTGATGACGGAACCACCCGTAAGCGATCCATACAACAAACCATGCGGCAGCGCCAAACACCGGCGGGAAGCCTGCGATTTTGGCCACAAAAAGGAATGCGATAAATGTGAACAGGCCGAGAAGCAACTGGGCAAAATCGCGACGCGCCATCGAATAGATCATGATGAACGTGACCAGAAGCACGAGAGCCGGGCCCATATCGCTCAACACTTTGAGATAGATGAGCATGAGCACGAGCATGACCACTGTCACGACGGCTATCGTGGCGAGCTGACGGCGGAATGTGAAACCGGTGAGCCTTTCGGAGAAAGCCTGAAGCAGCAAGGCATTCTCGGCAAAAAAAGCGGCGATGAATATGACTATAAGATACTTGCTAAGTTCGCTTGGCTGAAACGAACCGAGATTGACGCGTGCGTCGCTACCTTCGGGGCCTGTTCCGAACATGGCCAGACACGCTATGAGTACCAGCGCGACCGCCAGATAGAAGAAGCCCGACGAGAATGACAGGCCGCTGCGTTTGCGGAGCGAGTCGTTTCGCCTGAACTTTGAGGTGACAAAAGTTTCGATGGGGTCAAAGGGAATGACGCCCAACTGTATACGGCTCTTCCCGTTGTAGAATTTCGCAAAATTAATGCTCGACACAGCAGCCATGGCCACCAGTCCGATGGCTAACGCTTTCGCCATCACGAAACCGTTTGGCTTGTCGGTAAGCGGGCTTGTCATGGCATATGATCCGAGCAATCCGATGCCGGTCAGGGCCATGATCATCAGCAGTAGAAGATAGTCGGTGGAGGTGTGCATCCGGCCGTCGCGCCATATCATGAACACAAACATAAGCGCCCAGCCAACGAGGAAAATGGCAAGGCCGGTGTAGACGCTTTGCGTATAACTTTCTGGGGAACGCACTATCAAGACGTGATCCGACTTGAGCATCTGATAGGTAGAGTTGTCGAGCGGCGAAAGCACGTGGGGCGACTGGCGGAAAGAAAGGTCGAGCGTCCCTTCCAGCGGTCCGGAAGTAGTGCCTTTTTCCTGTCCGTACTGACAGCCGGGTGCTATGGGCAGCACGCTGTACGACTTGCCCGGCTCGACATTGAAGCGGGCCACACCCTGACCGTCGGTGACGGCATATCCCAGAGTCTTGGTGACGAGTTCCAGTTTTGAACCGGCTTCTTTTTCACCGGCTGTGGCAACGGTGTCGTAGCTATACTGGCGCAGACGCACGCTTATTCCGGAGAGAGGCATTTCCGGATTGGTTTTGCGGTTGGCAACCCTGACCACGATATGACCGCCGAGCGACGGATCGCCGAACGTGTTCTGCAGGTTGGCCGGGCGGTTGTTCCACTCCTCGTCCATTCCGAGCTTGACATAGTCGGCTTCGACACGGCTTTTCATGAGTCGGCCGCCGTGTTTCAAGGCCGTGTCAGCAAGCATTTTAAACGCCGGCGTGTTAAGCTGTCCGAGGTTTTCGATGCCGCCATTTTCTCTAATTTTCATGCAGATCCAGCCTGATGTCACAGAGGCGTCATAGGGATCGGTCATGTAACCGCCGTCCATAAGAAACTTCATCAGCGAATCGGGCGAAGTGGCGGTGCTCAGCAGGAGGGTGCGTCCTTCGGACAATTCAACTTGTGCCTCGGAGAGAGCCGCATCCTGGTTGGAGAGCATCGACTTGACGCCGAGCAGCATCAATGCGGCACAGATCACATATCCGATAACGATGTTCAGTCTATTCATGATAGGAACTGTGTTGGTCTAATTCGTTTTTAAGCTCCTGAATACGGCGGTCGATGCTGTCGTTATCACGTTTCTGCTGTTCGAGCTTGTTAATCTCGCTCTGGAGCGAGTCGACCGTTTTTCTGTCGTCGAGTGAATTTTCGACATTCACAACATAGACGGTATCTCTTTTGACAGGTTCGGCCGGGACAGCAGTGACGGCTGCCTGCCCCGAGATATAATTGATGATATACTTTCCGCCAAGGCCGAGAGCAATGCCGAGAGCCAGTATCAGGAGTAATATCCATAGCCAGCGGCGGCGTTTGGACGGTTTGGACGGATTATCGGCGGGGGCAGTATCCTGTTGAGTTGTTTCGCCAGACGTATTGTCAATCACGGCCACAGGCTTTCCGACAGCTTTTTCAGCGGTGATGTCGGCCGTTGGGGTGACATCGCCTGCAGGTTCAGGCACGGGTGCCGGGGCCGGTGTTGTTGCCTGCACATGAATGCTTGCTATGACCACCGTGACATTATCCTTGCCGCCTGCCGTATTGGCGTCGGCGATCAGCTGTTCAACCTCTGATTCCGGTGTCATTCCCGACCCGAGGACATCAGCGATCTGCGCGGATGTGAGCATATCGCTCAAGCCGTCGGAACAGAAAAGATATTGCGAGTCGCCCTCGGGGATGGCGGAGATGGAGGCTTCGATGAAATTGCGGTCGGAGGCCGAATGCAGCTTGTCGCCGAGCAGACGGTCGATGAGATTGCGCTGCGGATGGCTCATGGCCTCAGCCTCGGTGAGATCGCCTTTCTCTTCCAGACAACCCACCAGCGAATGGTCATGGCTGATTTTCTTGAGTTCGCCGTCGTGATAACAATAGATTCTTGAATCGCCGACGTGAGCTATGTTTATGCATCTGTTGTCGAGATCAATGATGGCAGCCGATGTCACGCATCCCATCATGGAGAGTTTCGGATCATCGTCCTTACGGCGGATTATCTCATTGTTGGCTTCGGCGACAGCCTGCTTGATTATTTCCAGAAAACGGTTGCCCTGCGCGTTCTCGACATATTCCGTTATTGTCTGGCGGGCTATCTCGGCAGCCACCTCGCCGCCTTCATAACCGCCCACGCCGTCGATGGCGGCACACAGGATGTGGCGGTCGTCCCACACGTAAGTGCAGATAAACGTATCTTCATTGTTGGTGCGCACGCGGCCAGGATCAGTATTACCGAATATTTTTGTTGTGATTTTCATTGTCGCGTTGTTGATTGGTTAAATTGTTGCATGATGCCGCGGATAATGCTTTATCCGCAACAGATCTTTTCTCACTTGGGCAGGTTTTTGAAATGACTGTAAAAAAGATATGCTACAGCCAGACAAAGACTGACAAGGAAGAGTGCTTTCCATAGGGTGATCATAACTTCTGAAATGTGATTTGCAGCTGCTCGTTGAGCATTATGTTGGAAATGTTGGATAAAGCGGTCCACTGCATGGAGTTGGGCACGACGGTCCGTTCATTGACTTTTGTCGGCCCGAACGCCATAAGGGAGAATGTGCCCGTATGCGGATCGCGGCGGATCACGATGTGCGGATTCATCACATACTCGCTGTCGATGCAGAGAGTAGGCGTGCCGCGACTCACCACTGCATTACGGCCGGCGATCTGCAGCTCGTTGCAGCTCATTTTGTAAGCTTCGAATTTTCGGCCGTCGAGGATGAAATGACAGTCGTCGGCACGAATCATAGCAACGGCAGGCTGAGCCGGAGCCGAAATATGCTTAGTCGCATTGCCGGGATTGCCGGAATCGTCAAAGCCGAGGATTCCCTTAGGATCAAAACGTACCCTGAACTTGTCCTTGTCAAGAGGCACCATTCCCGGAAGAGAAGCAAGGTTCAACGCCTGCGGGACAGCTTTCATGGAGTTGACGGTGTGAAGTGTGGTGACAATTCTGCCTCCGGAATTGTCGGAAGCCGAGGTATAATCGTCGGGAGCGTATAACGATGAACGGATAAACAGCATTTGCGAACCGTCGTCCATCTCCGGGACTCCGTCAATGATAGTGCCTTCGGGGATGCCAACGAGCTGAAACACCCAGTAGTTGACATGTGGCCGGTATTCGGGATACTTCTTCATCCATTCCTTAATCTGTTTGAGAAACAGGATGACGGCATCGTTGACTGTCATCTGAAAAGAACCTGAAAGAAAGTCATAGTCACTCTGCCGCACATAGACCACAAACGACGTGTGAAAGAGCAGACTCACCTCAGTGGTTTCAAATTCTTTCTCCTGTAGGAACTGTCGTTTCAGGCTGTCGAGGATGTCCTGACGACGCAACCGGCCATCGGAAAAGCCGTCGGGATTATCGGTTTTAGTGCCGTCCTGCGGTACAAGCAGATCTTTTATTTTTGAAAAAAATGTCATCGGTTATAACATGTTGTTCGCACTCATCGGCTGACGGCCGTAACGGCTCATCAACACACTTTTTCCACTGCGTTCGCCGACAAGTCGGAATGACAGGGCGGCGAGACGTTCTTTTATCATGCAAATATAATTATTTTTTTTCAATCTCACAGCCATTCGCCAAACAAACCGCGAAAGCAAATCCGACAATTTTACAGTGCTACATGACAGGAAATTATTATTTTTGTCCGTCAACAAATCTCGGACGCCCGTTGTTTTAACTGAAAGAAACGCCGACCGACCGGCACATATATAATTCCGCCCAACATGAAAAGATTATCAATCAACGCAATAGCAATCATCACAGCTATCGTTTCCATCTTTACTTCCACGCCGACAGCGAGCGCGCAATATTACGAGATTGCCAACCAGATACCCGGACTGCTGCAACCGATGCTCTCCGGTTCAATGAACTATAAAGGATATGTCGAGGCCACGGGAATCGCCGGGTTCGGCAACAACCGCGCCAATTTCATCGGCGTTTCCACATCGCAGGGCTTTCAGTATGCCTCATGGTTTTTCATGGGTGTGGGCATCGGAGTCGATGTGGCCATGACGAATCAAAGCGATCAGAGGGACATATACCCTCCCGAAAACGCTCCCGACTATTATAGGCATGCTGATTCACAGACTAAAGTAATGCTTCCGGTTTTCTCTGATTTCCGCTTTAACATAGGAGGTTACGATGCTGCATCGATGTTCATCGATCTGAAAATCGGTGCCACATGGCTTCTGGGCGACAGCTACCTGTGGCTGCAGCGGGGACGTCTGGGAGGAGGCACGCAATTCTATCTCAAGCCATCGCTGGGAGTGAGAATACCTGTCAACGCATCCAATCCCCGTCAGGCTGTCAATATCGGTGTGACCTATCAGCTGATCACCTCCAACAACAACTGGACCTACTGGGATGACAACTCGGCCACCCTCAACGGCCTCGGTCTAAGCATCGCCTATGAATGGTGACAGAAAAAATTTTTGATTATTCTATAGAATGTGTTACCTTTGCGGGTGCACGACAAAGGGGTGCCGTCAGAGATCAATACGACGGCTGAGATTCATACCCTCCGAACCTGATACGGTTAGCACCGGCGCAGGGATTGTTGGAATTCTGCTTTCTCAGCTTACTGTCGGATACATCGGCTGCTGACACCAACCGCAATCCGGATACCCTTTATGCCGTCAGAGACATAACCAATAACGAGAAGGCAATGAAACGTTACATCCCCATTTTGAGCATAGCCGGTTCCGACTGTTCGGGAGGGGCCGGCATTCAGGCCGACGCCAAGACAATCTCGGCTATAGGGTGCTATGCCATGAGCGCGATCACGGCCGTCACGGCTCAGAACACCACCGGCGTACGCTCTATCCAGGGAATAAAACCCGAGATACTGACCGACCAGATCGACATGGTTTTTGAGGACATCCGCCCGCTTGCCGTCAAGACAGGCATGCTCTACGACCGCGCCAACGTCGAAGCTACGGCCGAGGCTCTGCGGCGCCATGAAGCCACCAATATAGTGGTCGACCCGGTGATGGTTTCCACCTCAGGCTCACTGCTGATCGAACGCGACGCCATCCACTCGATTACACGCGATCTTTTCCCGCTCGCCACACTCGTAACGCCCAACCGCGACGAAGCCCGCGAGCTGACCGGCACTGATGATCCCGCCGAACAGGCGCGCGCCCTTCACGAGATGGGATGCCGCAACATATTGCTGAAAGGCGGCGACTCCGACCGCACCGACATGAAGATCGACTATCTCTCGATTGAAGGCGACGATGAGCTCATCACCCTTACGGCCGACGTGGTCAACACCCGCAACACCCACGGCACCGGTTGCACGCTCTCGTCGGCTATAGCCGCTTATCTCGCCCTCGATTTCGACATCGTCGACGCAGCCATGCGCGGCAAGCTGTTCGTCACCCGCGCCCTGCAGGCCGGAGCGCACGTGACAATAGGCCGCGGCCATGGTCCCGTTAACCACCTATTCAGCCCCCGACACGCCAAATACATCAAATGACATGAAAATAAAAATCAACGACACTGTAATTGAACTTCCCGATGGAGCAACTGTCGGTCAGGCACTTGCCTCGCAGGACATCAACGCCGTCGGCATAGCGGTGGCTCTTAACGGCACTGTCGTCAGTAAACCGTCCTACGATTCCACCGTGCTCAGCGACGGCGATTCGTTAATCATCATAAAAGCATTCTATGGCGGATAAAATCGTGCGCATATTCATCACGCCAGAGGCTATGGCCCAGAATGAGGCGGCTACCGTAACCGCAATGCTCGACAGCGGGTTATGGGACATAGCCCATCTGCGGCACCCCTCGGCATCGCTGAGAGAGATGCGGCATCTGATCGAGTCTATCCCGCAGCGTCTGCACGGACGTCTGAGGGTTCACGGCCATTTCTCGCTGGCCTCCGAGTTCAACCTCGGAGGGCTGCACCTCAACGGGCGGTGTCCCGTAGCCCCGGCATTCTATTCCGGACCGGTGAGCCGTTCGTGCCACAGCATCGAAGAGGCCGCCGCCTCGACCGACTGCGACTATGTGACCTTGAGTCCCATCTTCGACAGCATCTCCAAGCCGGGATATAAAAGTGCGTTCAGCGCCGACGATCTTAAAAGCATCAAAAACATCACCGCTCCACGCATCATCGCGCTCGGAGGGATCACGCCCGAACGCGTCGGCGAAGTCATCGCCCTCGGGTTCGGCGGATATGCCGTAAAAGGCGCCGCCAATAGTTTCATCAAAGATTCAATAATTACTCAATAATAGACAATGCTACAGTTTATTACACACCCCAGTGACAAATACTCGATTGCCGAAGAAGTGCAGATGGCCATCGAGGGCGGATGCCAGTGGGTACAGCTGCGCATGAAAGACGCTTCCGAAGAGGAAATCCGTCAGACCGCACTCGAAATCATCCCCATGTGTCAGGAAAACGGCACATTTCTCATCATCGACGATCACGTGTCGCTGGTCAACGACCTGAAAGTGTCGGGCGTTCATCTCGGCAAAGAGGATATGGATCCGCTTGAAGCACGCGAAATCCTCGGTCCGCATGCAATTATCGGCATCACCGCCAACACCGCCGACGACATTATAAAATACAAAGGAAAAGATGTGGACTATGTAGGCCTCGGCCCCTTCCGCTTCACCACCACGAAAAAGAAGCTTGCCCCGCAGCTCGGGATCGAAGGCTACCGCGACATTGTAGAAAAAGTGCGGGCGGCCGGCGTAGAGCTGCCTATCGTAGCTATCGGCGGAATCGTCCTCGACGATATCGATGCGCTGATGGCTACCGGCATCAACGGAATAGCCATGTCGGGCGCGATCATCAATGCTCCCGATCCGGTGGCCTACACATCCGAGGTATTGGAAAAACTGGCAAAACAATAATCCTAACCAAAATATGAAAGATATACTGACAATTGGCGGACGTGAATTCACGTCGCGTCTGTTTGTGGGCACAGGCAAATTCTCATCCAACCGCCTGATGCTCGAAAGCATTCTTGCTTCCGGCTCCGAAATGATCACAGTGGCCATGAAGCGCATCGACATGATGCACGAAGAAGAGGACGACATGCTGCAGCACATCAACCGCGATCATGTGCAGTTTCTCCCCAACACTTCGGGCGTCCGCAATGCCGAAGAAGCCGTAATCGCCGCCCGTCTGGCACGAGAATGCTTCGGCACCGACTTCATCAAACTTGAAATCCATCCCGATCCCAAATATCTGCTTCCCGATCCGATCGAAACGCTTAAAGCCACCGAAGTGCTTGCACGCGAAGGCTTCAAGGTGCTCCCATACATTCAGGCCGACCCGGTGCTGTGCAAACGCCTTGAAGAAGCCGGCACAGCCGCAGTGATGCCGCTTGGTGCGCCCATCGGCACCAACAAAGGGCTTAAGACGCGCGATCTCGTCGAGATAATCATTGCCGAGAACCGCGTGCCGGTAGTGATTGATGCCGGACTCGGAGCGCCTTCTCACGCTGCTGAAGCCATGGAGATCGGCGCCGACGCCGTGCTTGTCAACACCGCCATTGCCGTAGCCGGCAATCCCGTGGAGATGGCCGTAGCCTTCAAATTAGCTGTTGAAGCCGGACGTAAGGCCTATCTCGCCGGCCTGGGAACAGTGAGCCGCGACGCCGTGGCCACAAGTCCCCTCACCTCATTTCTTGCCTGACACCAACCCTAATGCAACCTCCATATGAAAATCGAAAATATCGACGTTAACTCTTATCCCGGCTCAGAAAAGATCTATCTTCCGGGAAAACACTATCCCTTTTTAAAGGTGGGAATGCGACAGGTCAACCTTACACCCACAGTAAATATCGTTGACGGTGAGCAAATAATGACCGAAAACGCTCCCGTGATGGTCTATGACACGAGTGGCGTCTATACCGATCCTGCCGTAAAGACCGACATCAACAAAGGCATTCCGCGTTTGCGCGAAGAATGGATAGCCAAGCGCGACGACCTTGAACAACTTCCCGCCATCACGTCGGACTACGGACGCATGCGCGAGGCCGACAAATCGCTCGACGAGATCCGTTTCAGCCACCGCTATGCGCCCCGCCGCGCACGCGAAGGCCGCGAGATCACCCAGATGGCCCTGGCCCGGAAAGGCATCGTCACTCCGGAGATGGAATATGTGGCCATCCGTGAGAACATGAACTGCGAGGCATTAGGCATCAAAACGCACATCACGCCTGAATTCGTACGCGACGAGATAGCCGCCGGCCGCGCCATCATTCCCGCCAACATCAACCACCCCGAGGCTGAGCCTATGATTATCGGCCGTAAATTCGCCGTGAAGC
The DNA here is from genome assembly GCA_900551515.1 of uncultured Porphyromonadaceae bacterium. The sequence continues at coordinate 8,770 of URWH01000001.1, read as the reverse complement.
TCAACACCAACATCGGCAACTCGGCCCTTTCATCGGGCATCGAGGAGGAAGTGAGCAAAGCCGTGTGGAGCGGCTACTGGGGCGGCGACACACTGATGGACCTCTCGACCGGCGACAACATCCACGAGACGCGCGAATGGATCATCCGCAACTGCCCTGTGCCGGTTGGCACGGTACCTGTCTATCAAGCTCTTGAAAAAGTGAACGGCAGCGTTCAGGATCTGACTTGGGAAATCTACCGCGACACGCTCATCGAGCAGGCCGAGCAGGGCGTCGACTATTTCACCATCCATGCCGGCGCACTGCGCGAGCATGCCGAAATGCTCGGCGACCGACTGACAGGCTGCGTGAGCCGCGGCGGTTCGATCATGACCAGCTGGGCTGTGATGCACAACGAGGAGAACTTCCTTTACACGCATTTCGATGATATCTGCGAAATACTCGCCCGCTACGATGTAGCCGTGTCGCTCGGCGACGGCATGCGCCCCGGTTCGATCCACGATGCCAACGACCGCGCTCAGTTTCTTGAGCTCGACGTGCTCGGAGAGCTGACCGAGAAGGCATGGAAGCACAATGTGCAGGTGCTCATCGAAGGTCCGGGCCATGTGCCTATGCAGAAAATCCGCGAGAATATGGACCGCGAGCTTGAGAAATGCCACGAGGCACCCTTCTACACGCTCGGCCCTCTGACCACAGACATCGCCCCCGGCTACGACCATATCACATCGGCCATCGGTGCCGCCCAGATAGCATGGCTGGGTACCGCCATGATCTGCTATGTGACGCCTAAAGAGCACCTTGCGCTGCCCAACCTCGAGGATGTGCGCCAGGGCGTGATCACATATAAGATAGCCGCTCATGCCGCCGACCTCGCCAAAGGGCTTCCGGGCGCCGGAGTGCGCGACGACGCTTTGTCGAAAGCGCGCTTTGAGTTCCGCTGGAAAGACCAGTTCAACCTGTCGCTCGACCCCGCCCGTGCAAAACAGTATTATATTGAAAGCCGCAAGGACGACGACCATTTCTGCACCATGTGCGGTCCGAATTTCTGCGCCATGCGCATCACCCGCAAACTTACCGACGACTGCGCAAAATAACCCGACATTATCCTATCTATGTTTTACGACGAACTAAAGCATTACGACTGGGATGCCACAACAGCCGCAATAGCATCAAAAACAGCCCGCGACGTCGAGATAGCCCTTTCAAAAGAGCGTCTCACCGTCGACGACTTCATGGCTTTGATATCGCCGGCTGCCGCCCCTTACATCGAGCAGATGGCTCAGCTGTCGCACCGCTACACGATGGAACGCTTCGGCAAGACCATCTCGATGTATATTCCTCTCTATGTGTCGAATGCGTGCACAAACTCGTGTGTGTACTGCGGCTTCAACCATGCCAACCCTCTGAAGCGCATCACGCTGACACTCGACCAGGTCAAGGCCGAATGTGAGGCTATCCGCCGTCTCGGCCCGTTTGAGAATCTGCTCATCGTATCGGGGGAGTTCCCGCGGCTCAACGGCGTGGACTATCTTGAGAAAGTGCTCCACGTGGCCCGTCCCTACTTCAACAATCTCACCATTGAGGTGATGCCGATGAAGGAACGCGACTATTACCGCCTGACAAAGAGCGGCCTCAACGGAGTGGTGTGCTTTCAGGAGACCTATCATGAAGCGGCCTATAAGACCTATCACCCCCACGGCATGAAATCGATCTTCGAATGGCGTGTCAACGGATTTGACCGCATGGGCGCGGCCGGCGTGCACAAAATCGGCATGGGCGTGCTCATAGGGCTGGAGGACTGGCGCACCGACGTGACCATGATGGCACGGCATCTGCAATACCTGCGGCGCAACTACTGGCGCACCCGCTACAGCATCAACTTCCCGCGCATGTGCCCTGCCGAAGGCGGCTATCAGCCGAAAGTGGTGATGAGCGACCGCGAACTGGCTCAGCTCACCTTCGCATTCCGTATCTTTGACCACGACGTCGACATCTCATACTCCACCCGCGAGTCACCGGTTTTCCGCGCCAACATGATGAAACTTGGTGTCACTTCGATGAGTGCAGGCTCGAAGACCGAGCCGGGCGGCTATGTGTCGACACCCGATGCGCTCGAGCAGTTTGAGGTGACCGACTCACGCACCCCGCAGCAGGTCACTGAAGAGATCCGAGCCCTCGGCTACGAACCCGTGTGGAAAGACTGGGACAAATCCTTTGACTGACAACACGCTGAATTTCTTCAAACAGGGGATACCATTTTCCGGTATCTCCTGTTTTTTCGCTACAGAAAGCACATAAAAAAACTGAAAAAAACGGCGAAGAGGGATGCTTTTAGCTGCAATTTAGTTGAGCTTATACGCATAAATGCCTATATTTGCAGCTGATAAACCGACTTACCATGTACAACTTTCTTGCGCCCGACTCCATTCTCCGTTCTCCAAACCACGCCTACACTATCCGTTCCGTGCTCGGATCGGGCGGATTCGGCATCACCTACCGCGCCACGATGCAGATCACATCCGGCTCCGACATGCCAGTGATGGCTGTCGTGGCGATAAAAGAGCATTTTCTGTCAAACGACTGCGAGCGCGACAGCGATACCCAGTCGGTGAGCTTCTCGCAGCCGGCACGCGATCGCGTGGAGCGCTCGCGGCGCGACTTCGCCGGCGAAGCCAAACGTCTGCAGGCCATCGCTTCCGGCCACCCCAACATCGTGCAGGTGAGCGAAGTGTTCAATGCCAACAACACATCATATTATGTGATGGAATATCTCGAAGGTGAATCGCTCGCCGACTATGTGAAACGTCATGGTCCTCTGTCGGAACAGGAAGCTGTCTGCATCATGCGTCCAATTATCGACGCAGTGGCGTTTCTTCACCGCAACCGCATAACCCATCTCGACATCAAGCCGGCCAACATAATGCTCTCCAAAGATGCCGAAGGTAAAGCCCGGCCCGTGCTGATCGACTTCGGACTTTCTAAGCACTACAATGCCGACGGAACGGCGACATCCACCATCAACCTTCAGGGCTACAGCGACGGCTATGCGCCGGTAGAGCAGTATGTGGGCATCAGCACATTCTCACCGGCAAGTGATGTCTACTCGCTCGCCGCCACTATTCTGTTCTGCCTTACGGGCGTCACACCTCCGAAATCAATCGAACTTACCCCGGATGCTCTCTCACGCCATATTCCTTCGACAACAAGCCGGCGGATGGGACTGCTGCTTGAACAATGCCTGCGCATGGCTATGGCCGACCGCCCTGCCGATGCATCGGTGATGCTCGCAGCACTTCCGCGCTACATGAACGACCCGGTGAGACCGATCGCCAATAGACCGGCGGCTCATCAGCCTGCCTATCAAGCGCCAAAGACTACTCCCATATCCACACCCGCACCCGAGCCTCCGAGAACGGCCCCGCAGCAGCCACGCACACCTGCGGTAGAAGAATATGAGGAATTTGAGGAAGAAGAGGAAAAGCCGAATCGCAAATGGCTGTGGATACTTATCGCGACGCTTGTGGTGCTTGGCGCCAGTGCCGCATATTATTTCATCGCCGGCCGACATTCGGGCGACGATCCCGGTGCAATTGCATTCCCTTCGTCGTATACCTTCACCACTGCCAATCCCAACAATCCAGACAACTCAACCCTCACCCACCGGCTGATTCTCGTAACGCCCGAGGAGGTGATATGGGCTATGGATGTTGATGGCACCCCGTGTCCGGTAGCTTTCGGCTCCTACAATGAACAGGACAAAAAGGTAACATTCAGCAGCAAAGAGACCCGCAACAACAATCTCGCTCTGTTCACAACGAGCGGCGACATATCATTCATCCTCACGCCCGACGACAATGAACTGAACGTCAAATACAAAGGTATCGACAATGAATATATCTCCCTGTTCGGACTGGATAATGACGGCATGACTTTCCAAAAAGATGACGGGGCGATAATTCCACAAAGCACATTGTCCGGCACTATATGGAAATCGGATGACGGAATATACCGCTATGACACGCCGACAAGCTACACCTACTTTGAGAACGGGAAACCGCACACGAAAGGCTACATACTCTACAATGGACACATTGGCCATACCAGCGGTGACAATCTTGTTGATGAATTCGTTACCGGCCCATATGATGCGCACGGAATGAATCTCAAACGTTCATCGATCAATAATTCGGGAGGAAAGATGCCCGCGTTTACGCTTTCGCCGGCAGGAAAAACATCAGCCGGCGGCGCCCCACCTATTGAAATGACGTCGCAAGACATACCGGATCTGATTATTATGGAAGATGATGCCGCGGAAACGGAAATAAGATCCATGAATGAGATAGAGGGTGATTATTCGTCATCAGACGGAAATGACCGGTCTGGTGTAAATGATCTCCTTGACCAAAAAACGTCCGTCACTACGGTTTTGGTTGAGGAACAGCATCAAAAACAAAGTCCTTCCAATGACGACAATACAATCTTCTCTTCTGTTGAACAGGATCCTTCTTTTCCCGGTGGCCAAGCCGCATTGCTTCAGTGGGTTTCTCAGCATCTACAATATCCCGCCGCTGCAGCGGAGAATGGCATTCAGGGACGTGTCACCGTTCAGTTTGTCGTAACAAAAACCGGTTCGATCGGACAGGTTAAGGTAGTACGCGGCAAGGATCCTGATCTCGACAGAGAAGCTATCCGTGTTGTAAAATCACTTCCTAAATTTACGCCCGGGAAAATGAACGGACATCCGGTAAATGTGTGGTACACGCTACCCATTGCATTCAAGCTTCAAGATTAATAAAACAACAAAGATTGCCAATCCACATATTTTTGCATAACTTTGCACGTATAAAACACATCTATTTTATTTATCATGGCCGAACTCAATATTGCTGAAGTTTATCGGGCAGCGGAAGTGCTCCAGAATGTGGCACGCCACCCGAAACTGATTGGTGTAACGAAACTTAATCCGGAGGCTCAAGTGTATCTCAAGCCCGAAAACCTGCAATACACAGGTTCGTTCAAACTACGCGGTGCCTACTACAAAATCTCACAGCTGAGCGACGAAGAGAAATCGCGCGGCGTAATCGCGTGCTCGGCCGGCAACCACGCTCAGGGCGTAGCTCTCGGGGCGACACACAATAGCATAAAATCCATCATCTGCCTTCCAGCGGGTGCTCCTATCTCAAAGATAGAGGCCACTAAGGCACTTGGAGCCGAAGTATGCCTCGTGCCGGGCGTCTACGACGATGCCTACCGCAAGGCGATCGAACTACAGAAAGAGCACGGCTACACGCTCGTTCACCCGTTCGACGACCCGCTTGTAATTGCAGGCCAAGGCACCATCGGGCTGGAGATAATTGAAGAGATGCCCGATGTCGATGCAGTTATTGTTCCCGTAGGCGGTGGCGGTCTGATTTCAGGTGTCGCCTTCACCATCAAGACCATCAAGCCCAACGTGAAAGTGTATGGCGTTCAGGCCGAGGGCGCACCGTCAATGGTTGATTCACTTAAAAAATCCGAACGCATCCGTCTTGATACTGTAAGTACCATTGCCGACGGCATCGCCGTCAAGGAGCCGGGCGAGAACACATTTGAAATGTGCCGCAAATATGTCGACGAGATTGTCACCGTGAGCGACGACGAAGTGGCAGCCGCCATTCTCACCCTCATCGAACAGCAGAAGCTCGTGGCCGAAGGCGCAGGCGCCGTGTCGGTAGCAGCCGCAATGTTCAACAAAGTGCCTATCAAAGGCAAGAAAGTGGTGTGCCTGGTTTCGGGCGGAAACATCGACGTGACATCTCTCAACCGTGTAATCACCCGTGGTCTGGTGAAAAACGGCCGCGACTGCACCGTCACGGTTGTCCTTTCCGACAAACCGGGTCAGCTCTCCAAAGTGTGCAACGTCATCGGCGACATGGGTGCAAACATCCTTTCCGTCGAGCATAAGCGCAACTCGTCCAACACCGAAATCAACGGCTGCAAGCTCCACATCGAAATGGAGACGCGCAACAACGAACACGTCAATGCCGTGAAAGAAGCGTTGCGCAAAGCCGGATTCGTTGTCGAGAACTGACGTCTCGGACGTCAATATAACAACATAGAAAATCAGACAAATTGGCCATTATGGGTAAATTTGTCTGATTTTTTACGTCTTTTCATTTATTTTATTATTTGAGGCTATTGATTTACATGGCAAAACGGCTCAAAATGAGTAAATTTGCACCCGAAATTCATTTGATCTATGATTGGAAAAAGTATATTTGCCACAGCGCTGGCGTTAGGCTGCGCGTTTTCGTCTGCCGCACAGGCAGATAGCGTCGCGCACAGTCCTACATCCGCCGACACTCTCAGCCTGTCGCTCGACCAGTGCATCGCCATTGCCCTCAACGACAATCCTACAATCCGCGTTGCCGACATGGAGATCCGTCGCATGGACTACTCTAAAAAAGAAACCATCGGACAGCTTCTTCCGACGATTTCGTTCGGAGCTTCCTACAACCGAACGCTTGCCAAGCAGACGATGTACATGAACATGCGCAACTTCGGTGGCTCCTCATCATCTCCCGATGGCGACGAAAGCGATGAACGTCCGGCACAGAGCTCAGGCTCTTCAAACGGCATCAAAGTGGGTCTGGACAACTCCTACTCCGCCGGATTCAGTCTCGCCATGCCCCTCATCGCTCCGCAGCTTTGGAAAACGCTCGATCTTAACGACAGCCGCATCCTCGAGACGGTGGAACGCGCACGCCAGTCGCGCATCGAAATGATCAATCAGGTAAAAAACGCCTACTATACGCTCCTGCTTGCCGAAGACTCCTACCGCGTCATACAGGAGAGCTACGACATGGCTCGCTTCACCGCCGACCTCTACGCCAAGCAGTTCAGCCTTGGCGCCGCCTCGCAATACGACGTGCTCCGCACCGAAGTGGCCGTGAAGAATGTCGAGCCAGAGCTCACGCAGGCCACCATAGCCATCAAGCAGGCACGGCTGCAGCTTCTCATCCTCATGGGCATGGAGCAGGGTCCCGTCATTGCAGCAACGACAACGCTGGCCGACTACGAGCAGTCGATGTACGACGATGTGCTCGGCATAAACCGCGACATCGCCGGCAACACCGACCTGCGCATGCTCGACATACAGACTCAACAGCTGCGCGACGCTCTGAAAGTGCAGAAAATGTCGCTCTACCCCACCCTCTCGCTCGCTGCCAACTACAACTGGACATCAATGAACGACGGCACTCCCTTCAAGGGTCTGCGCTGGAGCCCATACTCCATGGTCGGGCTCACACTCTCAATACCGATTTTTGAAGGCGGACAGCGCTACTCACGCATCAAGCAGGCTGAGATACAGGCAGGCGAAATGAAATGGCAGCGCGACAACCTCGTGCGCTCGATCAACATGCAGACCGACCTCGCCATCGACAACATAGAGATGAACGTCAAGCAGATAGCCTCCTGCTCGGAAAGCGTGCGGCAGGCCGAAACAGCCCACAACATCATGCAACAGAGCTTTGAGATCGGCGCAGCCTCCTATCTCGACCTGCGCGACTCCGAGCTGGCGCTCACACGCTCGCGTCTCGCCTACTATCAGGCCATCTACAATTATCTCGTGGCCGGCAGCGATCTCGAGCTCCTGCTTGGCAATGCCGATACCGAACGCTACACCGGCGCCGCCGAAACGGTTGCGCGCCCTTAACCGCTAACAATCACCTCCGCATATTATAGATATGAAACTGAAAGACCTTTCATTCATCGCAATGGCCGCTGCGCTCACAGCATCGTGCGGCGGCAAGGATGCCGACAAAAATGCCCCGACCGACAAACAGCAGGAAACGCCTAAAGTAGAAGTGCAACAGGTGTTCAGTCAGGACGTACCCCAGACCGTAGAGTACACCGCCTCCGTTGAAGCATTCAAAACCAACAACATAACGACCTCCACGCCCAACCGCATCAAATCCATACTCGTCGATGTAGGCTCGAAAGTGGGCCGCGGACAGCGCCTCGTCATACTCGACGACGTCAATATCGACCAGCTGAAAGTGCGCATCGACAACGCCGAACGCGAATATCAGCGTGCGCTCAAGCTCCTCGAAATCGGCGGCGGCACACAGCAGTCGGTCGACCAGATAAAGACCGAACTCGACGCACAGCGCCGTCAGTATGCCAACCTTACAGAAAACACCGTGCTCGTGTCGCCGATCAACGGCGTGGTCACAGAGCGCAACTATGATCCCGGCGACATGACCGGTACACTGCCCATACTCACCATCGAGCAGCTGCGCCCCGTGAAGGTGATGGTCAACGTTTCGGAATCGGAATACCCTCAGGTGAAAGAAGGTATGAAGGTAGGCATCAAAGTCGACGTCTACCCCGACGAGACCTTCAGCGGTACCGTCCACCTCATCCACCCGACCATCGACGCCGCCACACGTACCTTCGTGGTTGAAGTCACCATCGACAATGCCGACGAACGCATCCGTCCCGGCATGTTTGCCCGCGTGATCATGAACTTCGGCACAGCGCGCCACATCGTTGTCCCCGACCGTGCTGTCGTGAAGCAGTCGGGCTCAGGCAACAAATATGTCTATGTCTACAATCCGGCCGACGGCACCGTTAGCTACAACCGCGTGGAGCTCGGCCGACGCATCGACAACACCTATGAGATTATCAGCGGCGTGCCCGACGATGCCACCGTAGTGATCACCGGTCAGACTCGTCTCGCAGACGGCGTCAAAGTCGACGTTCTCAAAAAAGACAAATAGGAATAATT